>NZ_JBFBGN010000104.1:0-25175 GCF_040684675.1 Streptomyces sp. NPDC089915
ACTTCTGGCGTTGATTTTTGGCACGCTGTTGAGTTCTCAAGGAACGGACGCTTCCTTTGTACTCACCCTCTGGGGCTTTCCTCCGGGCTTTCGTTTTTCTTCGTTTCCGACTCTATCAGACTCTTTCGAGTCTCGATTTCCTCGGCGCTTTCCAGGTCCTGCGCTTTCGCGCTTTCCCTTTCCGGCGGTTCCGACTCTATCAGTGGTTTTCCTTCTCTCCGACCACCCTCCGTCGCGCCGGAATGGCGCGCCGAAAAGGAGTGGAGATCGAGATCGTCACTGCTTGAGGAGGAGTCCCGGCCATCGACTGTTTGCGAGATGTTCACGCAACACGTCTCGGCGGGAGTCCCGACAGTACAGGGCCTCTGGAGCGCAGGCAAATCGATTCACGCGTATGGTCTAGTCCACCGGTCTAGTCCACTAGTCTCCGTGTCGACGGGTCTGCCCGGGTCGGGAACCGACATCGGGCGAACCCGTACAACCTGTGCAATATCCTTCACACGAAGAAGCCCCACCCCCCGGGAGGCCCCCATGACCAGCGTGACGTCCCCACTCGCCGGACGCGCCATCGGACTCGCGGCAGTGCCCGACCCGGTGTTCTCCGGCGCCATGGTGGGACCGGGCACCGCTATTGACCCCGTGCGCGAGCCCTCGGAGGCGGTGTCCCCCGTCGACGGTGTGGTCGTCTCCCTGCACCCGCACGCGTACGTCGTCGTCGACGCCGAGGGCCACGGTGTGCTGACGCACCTCGGGATCGACACCGTCCAGCTGAACGGCGAGGGCTTCGAGCTGCTCGTCAACAAGGGCGACACGGTGACCCGTGGCCAGGCCGTCATCCGCTGGAACCCGCAGGCCGTCGAGGAGGCCGGCAAGTCGCCGGTGTGCCCCGTCGTGGCGCTGGAGGCCACCGCCGACTCGCTCGGTGACGTCAACGAGAGCGGGGACGTCAAGGCGGGCGACGTCCTCTTCAGCTGGCAGTGACGCGTCCGCCTGCTCCCGCGGGCGAGTCGGACATCCACCGCGGCGGCTGCGCCCGCCGCTCAATCGGAGACGGGTGAAATGGAGACAACTCTGCGAGGCGTCGGCGTGAGCCACGGTGTGGCGATCGGCGAGGTGCGGCACATGGGTACGGCCGTACTGGAGCCGCCGGCGAAGCAGATCGCCGCGGACGAGGCGGAGCGCGAGCAGGGGCGCGCCCGTCAGGCCGTGGAAGCCGTGTCGGCCGACCTGATGGCGCGCGGCCAGCTGGCCGGTGGCGAGGCCCAGCACGTGCTGGAGGCCCAGGCGATGATCGCCACGGACCCCGAGCTGATGTCGGACGTGGACCGGCGGATCGTGGTCGGCAGCACCGCCGAGCGCGCCGTCTACGACGCGTTCGCCTCCTACCGCGACCTGCTCGCGGGGGCCGGCGAGTACATGGCCGGGCGCGTGGCCGACCTGGACGACGTGCGCAACCGCATCGTGGCGCGCCTGCTGGGCGTGCCGATGCCGGGTGTGCCGGACAGCGACGAGCCTTATGTGCTGATCGCGCGGGACCTGGCCCCCGCGGACACCGCGCTGCTCGACCCGGCGCTCGTGCTCGGCTTCGTGACCGAGGAGGGCGGGCCGACCAGCCACAGCGCCATCCTCGCGCGGGCGCTGGGCGTGCCGGCCATCGTGGCGCTGCCGGGTGCCGGGGAGATCGCCGAGGGCACGGTGATCGCCGTGGACGGCAGCACCGGTGACCTGTTCGTCGAGCCGACCGCCGAGAAGCGGGCCGAGCTGGAGGCGGCTGCGGCCGAGCGGAAGGCGGCGCTGGCCGCCTCCTCCGGTCCGGGTGCCACCTCCGACGGTCACAAGGTGCCGCTGCTGGCAAACGTCGGCGGGCCGGCGGACGTGCCGGCGGCGGTGGAGGCCGGGGCCGAGGGCGTGGGCCTGTTCCGCACCGAGTTCCTGTTCCTGGACGACAGCAAGAAGGCGCCGTCCGAGGAGAAGCAGATCGAGTCGTACCGCAAGGTGCTCGAGGCCTTCCCCGAGGGCCGTGTGGTCGTGCGCGTCCTGGACGCGGGCGCGGACAAGCCGCTGGACTTCCTGACGCCGGCGGACGAGCCGAACCCGGCGCTGGGCGTGCGCGGCCTGCGGTCGCTGCTGGACCACCCGGACGTGCTGCGGACGCAGCTCACGGCGCTGGCGAAGGCGGCCGAGGGGCTGCCGGTCTACCTCGAGGTCATGGCCCCGATGGTGGCGGACCGGATCGACGCGAAGGCGTTCGCGGACGCCTGCCGTGAGGCGGGGCTGCGGGCGAAGTTCGGTGCGATGGTGGAGATCCCCTCCGCCGCGCTGCGGGCGCGCTCGATCCTGCAGGAGGTCGAGTTCCTGTCGCTGGGCACGAACGACCTCGCGCAGTACGCCTTCGCCGCCGACCGTCAGGTGGGTGCGGTGTCGCGGCTGCAGGACCCCTGGCAGCCGGCGCTGCTCGACCTGATCGCCATGTCGGCCGAGGCCGCCAAGGCGGAGGGCAAGAGCTGCGGTGTCTGTGGTGAGGCCGCCTCCGACCCGCTGCTGGCCTGCGTGCTGACCGGTCTGGGTGTGACCTCCCTGTCGATGGGTTCCGCCTCGATCCCGTACGTGCGGGCGACGCTCGCGAAGTACACCCTCGCGCAGTGCGAGCGCGCGGCCGCGGCCGCGCGGGCCGCGGACAGCGCCGAGGAGGCGCGGGTGGCCGCGCAGGCGGTGCTGTCGGGCGAGTAGCCGGGCGTGCGGTAGCGATCGAGGGGCCTTCGCCGTGGGCGGGGGCCCCTCGGTCGTTTCCGTTTACGTTTAAGGAGCGGAGCGGGGGCTAGTCGTGGGGGCCGGTGCCGTCCACCACGTAGCCCGGGCAGTATTCGACGCCCGGTTCGGGGGCGACGGGGTCGCCGGTGTCGGCGTCCGTGCAGTAGGCGTCGAACACGGCGGCGGCGGAGAGAGCCAGCAGGCGGCCGCGGTCCAGGCGCCAGCCGTGGACGCGGTCCTGGAAGCCCTCGGTGGTGCTGCGCAGGACGAGGCCGCCGGCGCCGCCGAGGGCGAGGCCGGCGGCCAGGACGGTCACGAAGTCGAGGTGCTCGCGGCCGTCCGTGCGGGGCAGTCCGCCGGGTTCTGCGGGTGCCCCCGCGTGCAGGACGGCGAGGAGCTGCTCCTCCTCGGTGGGAACGCTGCAGACGAGGTGGTGGTGGCCGGGGCCGGCTCCGTCGAGGAGGCGGCGCAGCAGGGCGGAGGCCCGTTCGAAGGAGGCGCGGCCGATGTCCTCGCCGCAGTCGGCGCACTCCCCTACGCCGGTGAGCAGGGCGCCGGCGTACTCGCGGGTGGCCTCGCGGACGGCCGTGTCGACGAGGAGGGGGACCAGTTCCTCCACGGGCTGGCCGGTGTAGGGCAGGGCGGGGCCGCAGGCCAGTGCGGCGGTGAAGCGGGTGCGGGCCGGGGCGCTGTCGGGGTCCAGTCCGTGGTCGGCGCAGTAGTCGGCGTACTCGTCGGGGTCGAAGAGGGCGACGGTGGTGTGGAGGCCCTGGGCCGCGAGGGAGCGGAGCAGGGCGTCGACGTGGCGCAGGTAGTCGGCGTAGTCCTCGCGGTGGCCGAAGGCGAAGGTGCGGTAGTCGCGCATGGCCGCGAAGTCCCGGGCGTCGGCCAGGAGGCCGACGGTGCCGGGGACTTCGCGGCGCAGCTCACGTCGGAGGCGGGAGGTGCCGCTCCGGGTGCGGGACGGGCCGGGTCGTGAGGTGTCCGGTCGTGAGGTGTCGGGCGTGGTGTTCATGGTTCCCCCTGAGTGGTGGGGCGCGCGGCGCGACAGCTTGCTCACTCACGGTAACCGCGACCACTGACAGTCACTTCCTGGTGCGGCCGAGCTCCTCGTAGAAGGCGAGCAGCTCCGGGTTGTCGACCGAGCCCGGGTTGACCGCCTTGGCCAGGGGGGTGCCCTGGAGGAGCCGCTTGACGGGGACCTCGATGCGCTTGCCGGTCAGGGTGTGCGGGACGGCCGGGACCTCGATGACCTCGTCGGGGACGTGGCGCGGGGAGAGCTGCTCGCGGATGGTGGCGGCGATCCTCTTGCGCAGGGCCTCGTCGAGGACGGCTCCGGGGGCGAGGTGGACGAAGAGCGGCATCCAGTAGCCGCCGTTCGGCTCCTCCAGGCCGATGACCAGGGACTCCTTGATCTCGGGGAGGCGTTCGACGGCCTCGTAGATATCGGCGGAGCCCATCCGGACGCCCTGCCGGTTGAGGGTGGAGTCGGAGCGGCCGTGGATGACGACGGAGCCGTGGTCGGTGATCGTGATCCAGTCGCCGTGGCGCCAGACGCCGGGGAACATCTCGAAGTAGCTGTCGCGGTAGCGGCTGCCGTCGGCGTCGTTCCAGAAGTGGATCGGCATGGAGGGCATGGGGGCGGTGACGACGAGTTCGCCGACCTCGCCGGTCAGGGGCTTGCCGGACGGGTCCCAGGACTGGAGGTCCGTGCCGAGGCAGGCGGCCTGGAGTTCGCCGATGTGGACGGGGAGGGTGGGGACGGCGCCGGCGAAGCAGCTGCACACGTCGGTGCCGCCGCTGACGGAGGCGATCCACAGGTCCTCGGCGACCTCGTCGTGGAGCCAGCGGAAGCCGTCGGGCGGGAGCGGGGAGCCGGTGGTGGCCACGCACTTGACGGCGGAGAGGTCGAAGTCGCGGGACGGGTGCACCTCGGCCTTCTTGCAGGCCATGACGTAGGCGGCGGAGGTGCCGTAGAGGGTGGCCCGGGTGCGTTCGGCGATGCGCCA
This sequence comes from Streptomyces sp. NPDC089915, assembly GCF_040684675.1. Lineage (NCBI taxonomy): Bacteria > Bacillati > Actinomycetota > Actinomycetes > Kitasatosporales > Streptomycetaceae > Streptomyces > Streptomyces sp. NPDC089915. Next base: position 4,761 of record NZ_JBFBGN010000104.1, read on the forward strand.
CTGGGCGCCGGTGTCGGGGAAGCCGGGGCTGCCGTCGTAGAGGACGACGGTGGTGCCGGTGAGCAGGCCGGAGACGAGGAAGTTCCACATCATCCAGCCGGTGGAGGTGTACCAGAAGAACCGGTCCTCGGGCCCGAGGTCGCAGTGCAGGCCGAGCTGCTTGAGGTGTTCGAGGAGGATGCCGCCCTGGGACTGGACGATCGCCTTGGGGGCGCCGGTGGTTCCCGAGGAGTAGAGGATCCACAGCGGGTGGTCGAAGGGGACGGGCTCGAAGACGGGTTCGGCGTCGCCGGAGGTCAGCTCCGACCAGGCTCGGGTGCCCTCGGGGGCGGGGGTGCCGAGGAGCGGGATGTGGACGACGGCGCGCAGCGAGGGGAGGCCCGCGCGCAGCTCGGCGACGGTTTCGCGGCGGTCGTGCTGCTTCCCGCCGTAGCGGTAGCCGTCGACGGTGAACAGGACGACGGGCTCGACCTGCTCGAAGCGGTCGAGGACGCTGCGGGCGCCGAAGTCGGGGGCGCAGGAGGTCCAGACCCCGCCGACGGCGGCGGTGGCGAGGAGGGCCACGACCGCTTCGGGGATGTTGGGGAGGTAGCCGCTGACCCGGTCGCCGGGGCGGACGCCGAGGGTGCGGAGCTCGGCGGCGAGCGAGCCGACCTGGCGGCGGAGCTCGGCCCAGGTGACGGGGGTCGGCTCGTGGGTCTCGTCGACGTGGAGGAGGGCGGGGTCGGCGGCCCGGGCGGGGTCCTCGGCGGCGCGCAGGGCGTGCTCGGCGTAGTTGAGGGTGGAGCCGGTGAACCAGCGGGCGCCGGGCATGGCGCGGTCGGCGAGGACGCTCTCGTAGGGGGTGGTGAACCGTACGTCGAACCACTCGGCGACGGCCTGCCAGAAGGTGTCGAGCTCGTCGACGGACCAGCGGTGCAGCGCCGGGTAGCCGCCTTCGGCGGGGGCGTCGAAGCGCTCGGCCGCCCAGGCCTGGAAGGCGGTGACGCGGGCGGCGGCGATCCTGTCGGGGCTCGGGGACCAGAGGGGTTCCGGCTGGGTGGCTGAGGTCATGGGTCGGCTCCCGGTCAAGTCTGCGGCTCGCGCTTCGTGTGCGTACGGTGCCACCGCTGCGTCGGTGTGCGCGCGGCGGCTCACAGGGACGATGCCATGTGATCGACATCCGCACCAGAGCCGTTCCCGGCGACCGGTGTGTTCCGTTCCCGGGTGAACGGCGGCTGAACGCCGCCCGCTCGGCGGGGGGCCGGTGGCAGGGTGATCGCCATGGACGGTCGTGAGCTGGTGCGTGCGGTGAAAGAGATCGGTACGGCGCGCGGGCGGCGCGCCTGGCGCGCGGCGCTGCGCCACCGCCGGGCGGATGCGGAGGCACTGCTTCCGCGGGGGCCGGAGCTGGCCCGGGTGCCGGGGCCGCTGGAGGGGACGGAGCCGCGGCCGGGCGGGGGCGTGCTGCGGTTCGCGCGCAGTGAGCTGACGGTGCGGATCGGCATGGGCGGCGTGGTGTTCTGGGGCTGGGACGGGGCCGGGCCCGAGCCCTCGTACGCGGTGCTCGGCGGGGGGCCGGAGCCCGATCCCCGGGCGGCGCTGGAGCCGGACACCGGGGGCGGCTGGCGGGTGGTGTCGGAGCGGGTGACGGTGGCGGTGTCCCGGCACGGCGCGGTGGAGGTGCGGACCCCGGGCGGGGCGGTGCTGCGGCGGGAGCTGCCGCCGCGCTGGTGGGATCCGGCGGAGGGGGCGGCCGGGGGCGGCTCGCGGTGGCTCCAGCGGGCCGAGGTGCCGGCGGACGCCCGGTTCTTCGGGCTGGGCGGGCGGGCGCGGGGGCCGCGGCTGCGGGACGGGGAGTACCGGCTGTGGAACACCGACCCGAAGGGCGGGTTCGGGCCGGGCACCGATCCGCTGTACATCACGATGCCGGTGCAGGTGGTGGTCTCGGACGCGGGGACGCACCTGGCGTTCTACGACAACACCTGGGACGGGCGGGTCGTCCTGCGGGAGGGCGAGGAGGGGGCCGGTTCGGGGGCGGACCGGCCCGGGACGAGCGAGCTGCGCCTGGAGGGGGGCCCGCCCCGGTGCTGGGTGCTGCCGGGGACCCCGGCGCGGGTGGCGCAGGGGTGGGCGGGGCTGACGGGGGCGCCGGCCGTGCCGCCGGAGTGGGCGCTGGGGTACCAGCACGCGCGCTGGGGGTTCGGGAGCGGGGCGGAGGTGCGGCGGGTGGTGGCCGGGTACGCGGAGCGGGGGCTGGCGCTGTCCGCCCTGCACCTGGACATCGACCACTACGACGGGCACCGGGTGTTCACGGTGGACCGGGAGGCCTTCCCCGATCTGCCGGGGCTGGCCCGGGAGCTCGGCGGGGCCGGGGTGCGGCTGGTGTCGATCGTGGACCCGGCGGTGAAGGCGGGGGACGCGGTGCACGCGTCGGGGCTGGAGGTCGGCCCGCACGGGGCGTTCGTCCGGGACGCGCGGGGGCAGGAGGTGCGGGGGGAGGTCTGGCCGGGTGAGTGCGCCTACCCGGACTTCACCGATCCGGCGGTGCGGGAGTGGTGGGGCGGGCTGTACGCGGAGCGGCTCGCGCAGGGCTTCTCCGGGTTCTGGCACGACATGAACGAGCCGGTGTCGTTCGCCCCGTGGGGGGACGCGACGCTGCCCCGGTCGGCGCGGCACGCGCTGGAGGGGGCGGGCGGGGACCACCGGGAGGGGCACAACGTCTACGCGCTGGGCATGGCGCGGGCGGGGTGGGAGGGCCTGGTGCGGCTGCGGCCCGCCGAGCGGCCGTTCCTGTTCTCCCGGTCGGGGTGGGCGGGGATGCAGCGGTACGGGGGCACGTGGTCCGGTGACGTGGAGAGCAGCTGGGACGGGCTGCGGGCGTCGCTGGCGCTGGTGCTGGGGCTCGGTCTGTGCGGGGTGCCGTACTCGGGGCCGGACGTGGGGGGTTTCGGGGGTTCGCCCTCGCCGGAGCTGTACCTGCGGTGGCTGGAGCTGGGGGCGTACCTGCCGCTGTTCCGGACGCACTCGGCGATCTGGGCGGGGCGGCGGGAGCCGTGGGAGTTCGGGCCGGAGACGGAACGGGGGGCGGCGCGGGTGCTGGCGGAACGGGAGCGGCTGCGGCCGTACTTCGTGACGCTGGCGCACCTGGCGCGGCGGACGGGGGCGCCGTACGTGCGGCCGCTGTGGTGGGGGGCGCCGGAGGACCGGCGGCTGCGGGACTGCGAGGACGCGTTCCTGCTGGGCGACGCGCTGCTGGTGGCGCCGGTGCTGGAGTGCGGGGCGGACCGGCGGGCGGTGCGGCTGCCGCAGGGGCGCTGGTACGACACGGCGACGGGGGCGGCGCACGAGGGGCAGGTGCTGCTGGACGCCCCGCCGGGGCGCACGCCGGTGCTGGCGCGGGCGGGGTCGGTGCTGCCGGTGCGGCGGGCGGACGGGTCGGTGGGCCTGGAGGCGTGGGCCCCGGCCCGGGGGCGGACCGGCGGCGGGGTGGTGATCCGGGATCCGGGTGCGGGGTTCGAGGCGGGCGAGGTGGAGCGGTACACCGTGCGGTGGGCCGGGGAGACGGTGCTGGTGGAGGACGAGGCGGGCGGAGTGGTGAGCGGGGTGGAGGTACGGGGGGTGTAGGCCCGCGGGCCTGGCCGGCCCGGACCGGACCCGCCGGGGTTGGCCCGGTCCGGGCCAACCCCGGGCCGGGCGTCCGGCTGGCCGGAGCGGCTCGGCGGCCGGGCCGGGACGGGCCAGCGGCCGGGGCGGGGCGGGACGGGACGGGACGGCTCAACGGCCGGGACGGCTCAACGACCGGGACGGCTCGGCGGCCGGGCCGGGACGGCGGCCGAGACAGGACGGCTCAGCGGCCGATACGGGCCAACCCGGGCCGAGCCTCCGGCTGGCCGGGGCAGCTCGGCGGCTGGCAGGGACGGCCGGCGGCTGGCAGGGACGGCTCGGCGGCCGGGCCGGGACAGGCCAGCGGCCGGGGCGGAGCGGCTGGGCGGCCCGGGGCGGAGCCGGTCGTCGGCGGGTCAGGTGTAGTGGCCCGCGAACCAGGCGTCGGCGGCCTGGGTGTGGAGGGGGAAGGCCAGTTGCGTCGGGGTGCGGAGGACGTGCCAGCCCGTGGTCTCGTCGGTGGGCTTCGAGGGCGGGAGGGCGGAGGCCGGGCGGGTCGGCAGGAGGCCGAAGACGAGGAGGTGGCCGTGCGGGGAGCTGAGGACGTCGGCGAGGGCCACCTCGGAGGCCCGCGCCTCGATGCCCGTCTCCTCGCGGAGTTCGCGGGCCACGGCCTCGCGCCAGTCCTCGCCGAAGTCGACGAACCCGCCGGGCAGGGCGACGCCTCCGCGGGCCGGTTCGATCGTGCGGGTGATGACCACCAGGCCGGTGCCCGTGGCGTCCTCGACGGGGAGCAGGGCCACGGCGACCGGGAGCGGGTTGCGGTAGGCGGTCGTGCCGCACGCGGTGCACGTGCGCGGCCATTCCGTGGTGGGGAAGGGCGTTCCGCAGGTGGAGCAGTGGGAGTCCCTCAGGTGTGCCGGCATGGCGTGATCGTATGCCAAGGGCCCCCGGGACGGGGGCGGCCGGGCCTCCCTGCCGCTGTGCGGCGGGCGTTCGGCGTGGCAGACTTCTGACGGATCGTCAGGTTCGGGTTTCGGGAGGGGTCTTGGCACGCACACGTACACCCGTGGTCGGCGGTTGGTTCGCCGATACGCCCGGCGGCTTCCGCCTGCTCGGTACGCGGTGTTCCGCCTGCACGGCGGTGTTCTTCCCGCGCGAGGACGCGTACTGCCGCAATCCGCACTGCCCCGGCGGCGGTGCGCTCGCGGAGGTGCCACTGTCGCCGCGCGGCCGCGTCTGGTCCTACACCGACGGGCGCTACCGGCCGCCGGCCCCCTACGTGTCCGACCCGGACGCGCCCTGGGAGCCGTACACGCTGGTCGCCGTGGAGCTGGAGGCCGAGGGGATGGTCGTGCTCGGGCAGGCGGCGCCCGGGGTGACGGTGGCCGACCTGGCGGTCGGCATGGAGGTGGAGGTGGTCGCCGGGGTGCTGCACGAGGACGCCGGCACCACCTGGACGACCTGGCGGTTCAAGCCGGTGGAGGGGGCGCTGTGAGCGGGGACGTGGCGGTGCTGGGAGCCGGTATGCACCCGTGGGGCAAATGGGGCCGGAGCTTCGTCGAGTACGGGCGGGCCGCCGCCGCGGCGGCGCTCGCCGACGCCGGGCTGGAATGGACCGACGTGCAGTCCGTGGTGGGCGCCGACACCGTGCGCGGCGGCTACCCGGGCTACGTCGCCGGGGCCACCTTCGCGCGGGCGCTCGGCTGGCAGGGCGCCCGGGTGACCAGCGTGTACGCCGCCTGCGCCTCCGGGGCCCAGGCCATCGGGGCGGCCCGGGCGCAGATCCTGGCCGGGCTGGCGGACGTGGTGCTGGTGGTGGGTGCGGACGCCGCGCCGAAGGGGTTCTTCGCCCCGGCCGGGGGCGACCGGCCGGACGATCCCGACTGGCTGCGGTTCCGGGTGCTGGGGGCGACGAACCCGGCGTACTTCGCGCTGTACGCGCGCCGCCGGATGGCCCTGTACGGGGACACCGGGGAGGACTTCGCGCAGGTCAAGGTGAAGAACTCGGCGGCGGGGGCGCTCAATCCGAACGCCCGCTACCGCAAGGCGGTGACGGCCGGGGAGGTGGCGGCGTCCGCGGTGGTCGCCGATCCGCTGCGGCTGCTGGACATCTGCGCGACCTCCGACGGGGGCGCGGCCCTGGTGTTGGGCAGCCTGGACTTCGCGCGGGCGCGCGGGGTGGCCGACCCGGTGCGGATCCGGGCGGTGTCGACGGTGACGCCCACCTATCCGCGCACCGTGCTGGACCTGCCGGACGTCGCGACCGATTCGGCGGTGGCGGTGCGGCCGGCGGAGGGCTCCTTCCGGGCCTCGATCGCCCGGGCCGCGTACGAGGAGGCGGGGCTGGGGCCGGAGGACCTGTCGCTGGCCGAGGTGTACGACCTGTCGACCGCGCTGGAGCTGGAGTGGTACGAGGACATCGGCCTGTGCGGTGAGGGCGAGGGCGCCAAGCTCCTGCGGGAGGGGGCGACCGCGCTGGGCGGGCGGGTGCCCGTCAACGCGAGCGGCGGTCTGGCCTCCTTCGGGGAGGCGGTGCCGGCGCAGGCCGTCGCCCAGGTGTGCGAGTTGACCTGGCAGCTGCGGGGGACGGCGGGGGCCCGGCAGGTGCCGGGGGCGCGGGTGGGGATCACCGCGAACCAGGGGCTGTTCGGGCACGGTTCGGCCGTGGTCGCGGTGCGCTGAGGCGGGGAGGCGGAAGCTGGCGGGGTGCCCCGACCAGGGGGCGGGGCCGGGCGGGTACAAGTGCCGTCGCCGGGGTGCTTGACGCTCCCCGGCGGCGGGTTCACACTCTCCCCACGGTCCCGCGCCACGGCCCCTGGGACCCCCCGCAGCCCCCCATGAGGACCGCGGCCCGTACCCCAGTCGGCGGGGGTACGGGCCGCCTCCGCGCGCGGTGCCCGGTCAGGCTCCGGCCGTCAGGCCGGCCCGGCGGGCGCGGGCCAGTGACATGGCGTGTTCCACGACTCCCACCAGCACGTCCTTGACCGACTCGCGGTCGCGGGCGTCGCAGAGCAGCACCGGTACCTCGGGGTCGAGGTCGAGGGCTTCGCGGATGGTCACCACGGGGTGGCGTTCGGCTCCGTCGAAGCAGTTGACCGCGATGAGGAAGGGCAGTTCGCGCCGCTCGAAGTAGTCGATGGCGGCGAAGCAGTCGGCGAGCCGGCGGGTGTCGGCGAGGACGACGGCACCGAGCGAGCCCTGCGAGAGCTCGTCCCACAGGAACCAGAAGCGGTCCTGCCCCGGGGTGCCGAACAGGTAGAGCACCAGGTCGTCCCGGAGGGTGATGCGGCCGAAGTCCATGGCCACGGTCGTGGTGCTCTTCTGCTCCACTCCCCCGGTGTCGTCGATCCCCACGCCCGGTTCGGAGAGCGTCTCCTCCGTCCGCAGGGGACGGATCTCGCTCACCGCGCTGACCAGGGTGGTCTTCCCCACCCCGAAGCCTCCCGCGACCAGGATCTTCAGAGTCAGCGGTTCGACCGGCGAGACGGCATGCATCGCACCGGTGCGGCTAGAGCGCCCGAAGGCCATCGATCACCTCACGCAGAATGGATTCGTCGGGCAGTTCGGCCGGAGGTACCGGCCTGGTCACATGGACCAGTGAGTCGTCGACGAGGTCACCGATGAGGACCCGGACGACGCCGATGGCGAGGTCGAGGTCCGCGGCGAGCTCGGCGACGGACTGGGGGCGTTCCCGGCACAGCCCGAGGATGTGGGAGTGCTCCGGGGACAGGGTCAGGTCCCAGACCGGATCGTCGGCCGCCGGTTCGGCGACGACGAGGGCGATCAGGTCGAGGCGGTGCCGGCCGGCGGGGCGGGTCCGGCCGCGGGTCATGGCGTACGGGCGTACGACGGGCCCCGCCTCGTCGTCGAACCAGTGCGGGTGGCCGCTCCCCTGAGCCGTCGCGGGGGTGCCCGCCGGCTCCGGGGTGGTCGGGAGGTGGTCGTGGCCTGGATCGCTCATACGGTCCTACTCACCCTCCGGCTGGCAGCCCGGTGCGCGGGGCGGTCGCCAGGTGGTCGCCGACGCGCTTGACCATGAGGGTCATCTCGTACGCGACCTGGCCCACGTCGGAGTCGGAGTCGGAGAGCACGGCCAGGCAGCTGCCGTCGCCGGCGGCCATGACGAACAGGAAGGCCTCGTCGAGTTCGACGACGGTCTGGCGGACCCGGCCGGAGTCGAAGTGCCGGCCGACGCCCTTGGCGAGGCTGTGGAAGCCGGAGGCCACGGCGGCCAGGTGCTCGCTGTCCTCGCGGGTCAGGTCCTTGGAGCTGCCCGTCGGCAGGCCGTCGCCGGAGAGGACCACCGCCTTGCGGATGCTGGCGACCTTGTCGACGAGTTCGTCGAGGAGCCAGTTGAGCGGGCCGGGGCCGCGGCCCCTGCTGTCGTTTCCGTTCTGCGGTGCGGTCATCGACCGTCCCCTTCGTTCTCGTGCGCGGGACCGTCGGCGGCGGGGGTGCCGGCCGCGGTCTCGGACTGCTGCGGTGCCTGCTGCTGGGGTGCGTCCTGCTGCTGCGTCGCGTCCTGCTGGCGGGCCTGGCGTTCGGCGTACTCCCTGCGCCCCGCCGTCCAGCCCCGCTGGAGGGCGGACATGCGGGCCCGTACGTCCTCCGCGTCCCGGTCGGTCGGCGGCGGCGCGGGGGCCTCGTGCTCGGCGGGGGCCGGACCGTCCTTCAGCTGGGGCGCGAGGTTCGCCTGGCGGACCCGGCGGGGCAGCCCGCCCGGGCCGCCCTGCGGCCGCTCCGGGGCCTTCACCGCGGCGGGGCGGGGGTCCACGCGGCGGCCGTGGTCGGCGACCAGGGTCGGGGTGGGGCGCCGGCGGGGCAGCGGGACCGTGCCGGAGCGGGGGCCGTCGGGGCGGACGGAGTCCAGGTGCGGGCGCTCGGCGCGGACCGGCCCGGTGGGGGCCTGGGGCTCGCGGTCGCCGCCCCGGGGGCGGCCCCGGCCGGTGCCGGTCTCCGGGTCGCCGTCGCGGGCCCGGCCCCAGTCGCGGTGGCGGTCGGCGCTGCTGTCGCCGATCCGGTCGCCCTTCCAGGTGCCGCGCTCGCCGCCGCGCCGGTCGTCCGGGCGGCCCGCGGAGCCCAGGCCCAGCAGGGCGCTGCGCGGGGTGCCGCCGGGCGGGGTCTCGTCGTCGAGGGTGGCCATGGGCGGGCGGCCGCCGGCCCCGGCGATGCCGGTGATGGTGTCCTCGAGCTCGTCGAGGCCCTCCAGGCCGTCGGGCCCCTCCAGGCCGAGGAGGCCGAGCGGACCCTCCAGCTCGACCGGGCCGTTGAGCACGCCGGCCGCCAGCTGCCGGGCCGACGCGGCGCGGTCGAGGGAGTGCGCCGGGCGGCCGGAGCCCCTGGCGCCCTGGGCGGCCTTGACGCCCTTGACCCCGGCGGGGCCCTTGGCGACGCGTACCGCGTCGAGGCGGATGCCGCTGCCGTTGGTGTCGGGCGCCTCGGTGAGGAGCTCGGCCGGGAGGAAGACCACCGCGGTGGTGCCCCCGTACGGGCTGTGCTGGAGCGCCACCTTGATGCCGTGGCGGCGCGCGAGGCGGCTGACCACGAACAGGCCGAGGCGGTCGGTGTCGGAGAGCTCGAACTCGGGGGTCTCGGCGAGCCGGAGGTTCGCGTCGAGGAGGGCCTCCGGGTTCATGCCGAGGCCGCGGTCGTGGATCTCCAGGGTGAAGCCGTTGGCGACGCGTTCGCCGTGGACCTGGACGGCGGTGTGCGGGGGCGAGAACACCGTGGCGTTCTCCAGGAGTTCGGCGACGAGGTGGGTGACGTCGGCGACGGCCGGGCCCTCGATGCCGATGCGCGGCAGCCGGCGCACCTCGATGCGCTCGTAGTCCTCGACCTCGGCGACTGCGGCCCGGACCACGTCCATCAGCTGGACGGGCTTGCGCCACTGGCGGGAGGGGGCGGCGCCGGAGAGGATCACCAGGCCCTCGGCGTGGCGGCGCATGCGGGTGGTCATGTGGTCGAGGCGGAAGAGGTCGGCGAGCTCCTCGGCGTCCTCGGTGCGCCGTTCCATGGTGTCGAGCAGGGTCAGCTGGCGGTGCAGCAGCACCTGGTTGCGGCGGGCCAGGTTGACGAACACCTCGGAGACACCGCGGCGCAGCTCCGCCTGCTTGACGGCGGCCTCGACGGCGGCGCGCTGGAGGCTGTTGAGGGCGAGGCCGACCTGGCCGACCTCGTCCTTCTCGAACTCCAGGCGGGGTGCCTCGGTCTCCACGTCCACGGTCTCGCCGGCGGCGAGGCGGCGCATGACGCTGGGCAGGCGGACGCCGGAGGCCTCGTGGGCGTCCTTGCGGAGCTGCGAGAGGTCGCGGATCAGGTCGCGGCCGATGCGCACGGACAGGACCAGGGAGACGGCCAGGGCGATGAAGCCGAGGACGCCCGCGACGGCGGCCTGGACGAGGACGCCCTGCGCGACGGGTTCGACGCGCTTCTGGTAGCGGTCGCCGGCGGCGGTGCCCATGGCGGCGAGGTCGTCGAGGGCCTTGCGGGCGGCCTCGTCCCACTGGGCGGCGGTGACGGTGCGCGGGTTCTTGCCGGCGCCCGCGGCGATGAACCGTTCCTCCGTGTCGCGCAGCGCCTTGCTGTCGGGGCCGTTCCAGTACCGCTCGAAGAGCTTGCGGTCGTCGGCCGGGAGGATCGCGAGGTTGAACTCGTAGAGCAGGGAGCGGTTGGCGACGAAGGTGGAGACGCGGCGGACGTCGCCCGCGGTGACGTTGTTCGCGGCGAGGGCGGCGGCGATCACCGCGTCCTCGCGGGAGAGGGTCTCGCGGGCGCGGGTGACGCCGACGAGGGCGCGGCCCTGCTTGTCCATCTCCACGTTCTCCAGGGCGTGGAGGTTCATGAGGAAGTCGTAGCAGGGGTCGACGAGCCGGCTGTAGAGGTCGAGGGCCTGGGCGGGGTCGAGGCTGCCGGCGTCGACGGAGCGGCGCAGGGCGGCGATGCCGTGGAAGGCGTCGAGGATCGAGCGCAGCCGCTGCTTGGCGGAGGAGCTGAGCTCTTCGAGGACCTCGGGGTCGGTCGCGTTCGCGGTGATCTTGCGGACCATCTCGTCGGTCGCGGTGCGGCTGCGGGTGAGCTCGGCGGTGGCCGCGGCGGCGCGGGGGTCGCCCACGACGACGAGGGTCTGGCGGCGCTCCTTCTGGATGACGCGGACGACGTCCTCGATCGGGTAGCCGACCTTGTCGATGACGTACGCGACGTCGAGCAGCTGTACGGCCTCGCGGCCGGTGATCACCGTCGAGAAGCCCCAGAGGGCGGTCAGGGAGACGAGCGGCACCAGGAGCAACGCCACGATCTTCCGGCGGATCGACTTCCCGCGAAAGCGCATGGCCTCCCCAGCCTCCCCCAGCTCAACCCCCGTGCGAGGGGTCGGTGTTCCGTCGTTTAAACGGCGTGAGCCTACTACTGCCGGGGAGCGGGCTCGAAGGCGTGTCCGGACGTTTTCGGCCTGACCCCTGGACGAAGATCACGAGTTGTCCGATACTTCCGGTCAAGTCCGGCCCGATATGTGGCAGATGACACTCGGTGGGGTGTCGGTTCCCGGGTCGGGAGGGATGGCTGGAACTCTCCGATCCGCAACGCGCGGGGGCGGCCGGCCCGTCCGGGATGCGGGAATCTCCGGGCGGGGCCGTTCGTTGGGCTCGGGGGGCGTGAGCGGAGCGGACCATGAGGATGTACGACGAAGAGGACGGATCGGTGTCCGAGTCGGGCGGGCGGGGCCTGTGGGTGGAGGAGCCGGCGCGGCGGCGGCGCCTGCCGGATCCGGTGCGGGCGTCGGCGGTGCGGGCGGTGCTGATCGTGGCGGTGACGCTGACGGAGGCGTCGGTCACGTTCTTCCTGGCCCTGACCGGGTCGTGGCTGGCGCTGCCGATGGTTCTCGGGGGGATAGCGGGGACGGTGGTGGCCACGTGGGCGGTGCTGGACGTGTGGATCACCCGGCAGACGTGGCGTCAGCGGTACGGGGTGGTGTCGGGGCCGAGCAGTGCGGCGCGGGGGGACGAGGGGCGGTAGCGGTACGGGTGTTCGCCGCGCCGAGCCGCCCCCCGTCCTGTGTCAGGAAGGCGTCCCGCTGCGGCGGAACATGCGGGTCGCCGTGATCTCGCCGTGGATGGACTCCGTTTCGCGGGTGGGCTGCGGGAGGCCCGGGCGGAGGTGTTCCTCCACGCTGATGTACTTCAGGCCCGCCCTCAGGTCCGCGTCGTTGCGCAGGCGGATGACGAGGGGGAACTCCGCGAGGGCCGTGGTGTCGAAGAGGCCCGTGGTGTACAGGAGCTGGACGCCGAGGGCGTCCGAGACCGCCCGCTGGAGTTCCAGCAGGTAGGTGGCGTTGGCGCGCCCGATCGGGTTGTCGAGGAAGAGCGTGCCCGCGTGGCGGTGCTTGTCGCGGCCGCGGTCGTTGCTGCGGAGGGCCGCCATCGTGCAGTAGAGGGCGATGGCCGCGGTGAGCAGCTGGCCGCCGGAGAAGACGTCGCCCATCTGGCCGACCGGGACGCGTTCGGCGCGCAGGACCGCGTCCGGCTTGAGGATCTCCACCGCGATGCCCTTGGGTTCGAGCGCGGCCTGGACGCCCCGCAGGAGCAGGGACATGCCGTCCCGGCGGCCTTCGCCGAAGGCGGCGTTCCTCTTGACGGCCGTGCGGGTGGCCTCGTCGATGACCTCGCCGAGCCGTTCGGTGAGGGTGGCCTGGTCGGGTTCCTCGAAGCGGATGCGCAGGAACTCCTGGCCCGACCATTCCCCGAGGCCCTCGGGGAGCTGGGACAGCCGCTGGGCGGAGCGGAGGGTGGCCAGGGCGGATTCGACGAGACCGCGCAGCCGGTCGACGATGCTGTCCCGGTTGCGCTCCAGCTGCGCCAGCTCGTCCGTGAGGACGCGCAGCCGGGGTGCGAAGGCGGCCGCCCAGGCCGCGGCGTGCTCCGGGAGGGCGGAGGCGGGCAGCTCGCGGATCTGCTGGCGCGCGGGGGTGCGCACCTGCTCGTAGCGGTTGGCGTTGGCGTGCCGGACGAGGACGTCGCCCGCCTCGCGGACGGCGGCCTCGGCGGCCGAGAGGTCGGCGGCGCAGGCGCGCAGCGAGCGGCGGGTCTCGGTGGCGGACCGGCGGGCCTCCTCCAGGGTGCCCTGGTGGGCCGCCGGCTCCTGCTCGTCCTCGGGGTGGGTGTGGTCGCGCAGCAGGTCCCGCAGGAGGGCGGCGGTCTCGTCGAAGCCGCCGGCGCCGTCCTCGGCGGTGCGGTGGGCGCGCAGCAGGTCGGCGTGGGCGGCCCGGGCGCTCTCCACGGCGGCCGAGTGCGCGGCGAGCTGGGCGGTGGCGGTGCGCAGCAGGCCCTGGGCCTGTTCCACGTCGGACGGGACCAGTTCCTCGGGCAGCTCGGTGTGCGCCTCGCCGTCGGCGGGGGCGTGCCGTTCGGCCTCGCCGCGCAGCCGGCCGAGCTGCTCGCTCGCGGCGGAGGCACGGGACTCCAGCATCTGGACGAGGGCCTCGGCGCGGGCGGCGGCGGCCTGCCGGGAGGGGCCGTCGGCGCCGTCGGTGCCTTCGAGGAGCTGGGCGGCGCGGGTGCGGACCTTGTTGGTGAGCCGGTCGAGTTCGGCGAGGGCGGCGCTCTCGTCGCTCTCGGCGCGGGCCTGTTCGGCGCGCAGGTCGGCGCCGACGCCGACCTTCTCGTACACCTGGGAGGCGGTGCGGTAGGCCTCGCGGAGGTCGGGCAGGGGGGCGCGGGGGCCGTCGTCCTCGGGGAGCCGGTCGGGGGCTCCGGCGATCTCGGCGCGTTCGGCGCGCAGGGCGCGGGCGGTGCGGCGGGCGTCGTCGGCGGCGCGCTGGGCGGCGCGGCGGTCCTCGTCGGCGGCGCGGGCCCGGTCCAGGAAGGCTTCGGCGCGGGCCTCGGACTCGGCGGCCTCGTCGGCGAGTTCGCGGACCTTCGTCTGCCAGCCGGAGCGCTCGCGCAGCCGGTGGGCGAGGCCGGCGAGGGCGTCGGCGGCGCGGCGGGCGCGCTGGGCGGTCTCCTGGCGCTCGTCGCGGACGCGGGCCGCGTCGGCGGCGGCCTCGTCGGCCTCGGCGCGTACGGTACGGGCCTCGGCGAGCTCGGCGTCGGTCTCCTCGGCGAACGCGCGGGCGGCGGCGGCCTGTCCGGCGAGCTCGGCGAGGCGGCCGGGCGGGCAGCCGGTGCGCCAGGAGCCGAGGCGGGCGGCGAGTGCGCGGTCACCGGCGAGGCGGGCGGCGAGCTCGCGGATCTCGGTATCGCGGGCGGTGGCGCGGGCGCGCAGGGCCTGGCGCTCCTCGTCGGCGGCGTGTTCGTCGTGCATGGCCGGGTTCGGCGAGACGATGAAGACGCCGGAGACGGCCGGATCGCCGTCCGCGGGGGGTGCCGGCGCCAGCAGGGCGGCCGCGGTGCCGACGGCCACGGTGGAGCGCGGCAGCAGGGCGGCGCCGGAGAGCACCTCGCGGGCCCGGCCGTGGGTGTCGGGGTCGGTGATGATGACGCCGTCGACCAGTTCGGGGCGGGCGGCGAGGACGGCGGCGTGGTCGGCCGGGGCCACCGCCTGGGCGAGGTAGCGCCAGCCGGGGAGGGCCGGGATGCCGTGTTCGCCGAGGTACTCGACGGTGGCGAGGACGTCGGGGCCGGGCGGGAGCAGCCCGCCGTCGCCGAGGGCGCCGAGGATGCGGGAGTCGTCGGCGGCGGCGGTGCGCAGGTCGAAGAGCTGGCGTTCGGCGGAGCCGACGGTGTCGGCCAGGAGGTCGGCGAGGGTGTCGGCGTTGCGGTCGAGGTCCTCGGCGGTGAGGGCCCCGGCGGTACCGGGGTGGCCGACGGCCTGCGTGGCCGTGCCCTGCGCCCCTGCCTGGGCGGCCGCGCCGGAGCCGGGGATGCCCGGGCGGCCGTTGGCCGGGGCTCCGTTGGCGGTGCCGTCGCCCGTGGCCGTCCCGGCCGTGCCGAGGCCCGCCGGTCCGGCCGGCGTGCCGGCCCCTGTGGGTGCGGCGGCGGATCCGGCGGCCCGGCCCTCGCGCGGGTGCGGGAGGAAGGTCTCGGGGACCGTCGGGAGGCCCAGGAGCTCGGCGAGGCGCGGGGAGGCGGCCAGGGAGGCGGCGGCGCGTTCCTCGGCCGAGTGGGCGGCCTCGGCCGCGTCGGCGGCGTCGGCGGCGCGGGCGGCGGTGAGCTCGGCGCGGGATTCGGCGCCGGCGGCCTCGCGGGCGGCTTCGGCGGCGGAGCGGGCGGCCTCGCGGGACTCGTCCCAGGCGGCCACGGCGGTCTTCTCGGCGTCGCTGGCGGCCAGCGCGGCGCGGGCCGGGTCGGCGTCGGGGGCGGTGTCGTCGAGCCAGCCGGCGCGGACGGCGTCGGCGGTCTCCTGCTCGACCTCGGCGAGGCGGGCGCGCAGGTGCTCGGCCTCGCTGCGGGCGCGCTGGGCGGCGGTGGCGGCGGAGGTGGCGTCGCGGTGGGCGGTCTCGCCGATCTCCTGGAGTCCGGCGGAACGCTCCTCCTCCTCGTTGGCGGCGCGCTCGCCCTGTTCGGCGGCGGTGTGCAGGGCCCGTACCAGCTCGGCGGCGGCGGTGGCGCGGGCGGCGAGCGCGGGGGCGGCGTCGCGTTCGGCCTCGCGGATCGCGGCGGCGACGCGGGCGGAGCGGTCGGCGGCGGCGCGGTGGCGCAGCACGGTCTCGGCGGCCTGCCAGGCGGAGTGCAGGGTGCGGGCCTCCAGGAGTTCGCGGCGCTGGGCGGCGGCCGCCTTGTCGGCGACGGTCAGGGCGAGCGAGGCGTGCCGGTAGGCCAGTTCGGCGGAGACGGCGGCGCTGCGGGAGCGCTGCCCCTCGGCGGCGGTGACGGCGTGGGCGGCTCCGGTGACCCGCTGGGCGAGGTCGGCGGCGCGGCCGCGCTCCTCGGAGGCCCGGGCGGACAGGCGCCGGGCGAGGGTGCGGGTGCGGCGTTCGGCGCCGGCGTGGACGTCGCGCAGCCGGGCGCGGGTCTCGGCGGCCTCGACGATGCGGGTGAGCAGGTCGACGGAGCCGGCGGTGAAGTCGCGTTCGGCCATCAGCTCGGCGCGCCGGCCGAGCTTGTTGCCGAAGCCGTGGACCAGGTCGGCGAGGCCGTCGGTGTCGCGGGTGTCGGTGACGGCGCGCAGCAGCAGGTCGGTGAAGTCGGAGTCCTTCTTGACCGCGAAGAGGCCGGCGGCCTCGCCCTCGTCGGCGTTCATCTCGCGCTGGTAGCGGAAGAGTTCGGGGTCGAGGCCGAGTTCGGTGAGGTGCTCGTTCCAGCGGTCGTGGATCTCCTCCCAGCACACCTCCAGGTGCGGGTAGGCCTTGCCGGCCTCGGTGATCGCGTCGCGGAAGCCCTTCATCGTGCGGCGGCGGCCCTGGGCGCCGGAGGCGCCTTCGACGGGCGGACGCACGGAGGTGGCCTCGGCGACGGGGAGGCCGTCCAGGCTCAGGCCCGGGCCGGGGCGGAAGGAGTACCAGGCCTCGGCGAACTTGCGGGGGTCGTTGGAGACCTGGCGGCCGCGCCACTCGCTGACCTTGCCGACGACCACGCACTCGCCGGTCTGGGTGTGCTGCCACTCCAGGGCGACGTGGCCGCAGTCGTCGGCGAGCAGGAACTTGCGGAGCACGCCGGAGCTGGCTCCGCCGAGGGTGTTGCGGTGGCCGGGGAGCATGACCGAGAAGATCAGCTTGAGGAGGACGGACTTGCCGCCGCCGTTCTCCAGGAAGAGCACGCCGGCGGGCGCCGGGCGGCGCGGCGGGCCGGTGGGCTCGTCCTCGAAGAACTCCGCCTGGGTGGGCGCCGGGTGGGGTACCGGCTCGCCTACTCCGCGCAGGTCGAGCACGGTGTCGGCGTAGCGTGCGCCGGCGGGCCCGATGGAGTAGAGGCGGATCCGGGACAGCTCGTACATGGCGGCGGGCTCTCGTTGTTCTCGGTGGGTCTCGGTACGTGCGGGGCGCGTGGGGCGTGTGCGGCGCGTGGGGTGTGCGCGCGTGGGGCTCAGGCGTGGAAGGGCAGGCCGGCGTCGGCGGCGAGTTCCAGGTCGTCGCCCTCGGGCGGCGGCAGGAGGGTGGCGGAGCCGTCGCCGACGGGTACCACGCCGAGTTCCAGGAGTTCGGCCATGGCCGCGCTGCCCGCCATGTCGCGGACCTGGAGCTGGTAGCGGGGGGTGGTGCGGTAGGTGCCGCCGGAGTCGTCGCCGGTGCGCTGGAGGAAACCGGACTCGGTGAGGAAGGCGGCGGCCTTGCCGACGATGCCGGTGGTGGATCCGGCGAGGCGGCGGGCGTCCTTGGTGGCGCCGGTCGCGCTGCGGCGGGCGTAGACCCGCCAGGCGGCCTCCAGGCCGGGGGCGTCGGAGGCGGGGTCGGTGTTCTCGCCGAGTTCCCCGGCGCGCTCCTCCAGGCGGCGGCAGGTCTGCCGGACGAAGGCGTCGACCCCGTTGACGGTGATCCGGCCGATGTAGCCGTCGTCGGCGAGGTCCTCGGGGCGGGGGAAGGCGAGGGCGGCGACGGCGAGGTGGGCGAGGCCGTGGAGGAAGCGGTCGCCGCCGTCGGCGGCGGTGCGGCGGGCGTAGTCGCCCATGCGGACGGCGAAGACGGAGTCCTCGCCGGCGGCGACGGCCATGCCGGCGCGCGGGGAGACCTCCAGGACGACGAGGCCGAGCCCGGTGGCCACGGCGTCGGCGAGCCGGCCGAAGCCGGGGTCCTCGCGGTAGCGGCGCAGCAGTTCGGCGTACTCGGCGTCGCGGGCGGTGAGCAGCTTGGGCTGGAGCCCGAACGCGACGAGGCGCGCCGCGTCGGCGGCGTCGGCCGGCGTGAGGGCGGCTGCGGCGGGCGCGGGCGCGGCGGGGACCGACGGGCCGTCGGGCTCGCTCCACGCGGGGTGCTCGGCGTGGTGGTCGCTCACGGGTGGGTCTCCTCGGCGGTGCGGTGGGCCTGGCGGCGGGGGCGGTGGTGCGGTACGACTCCGTCGGGTCGACGGCAGGGGCGGCCCGGGCGGGCACCCGGCCGTACGCCCCGGGCGGGCGCGGAGCCGTCGGGCCTGCGGCCGGGGCGGGCCGGGTCGGCGGTCCCGTGGCCGGGACGGACCAGGTCTGCGGTCCCGCGGCCGGGGCGGGGCGCGGCGGCCGGGGGGCGCGGTGCCCGCGCCGGGGCGGGCGCTGCCGGCGGCCTCGGGTGCGGGTGGGCCGGGGCGGGTACGACGGCCTCGGCTCGACGGTCGAGGGCGTCCGGGCCGGAGCCCGGCCGTACGCCCTCGGCCGGAGCCGGGCCGTCGGCCCAGGCCGGGCCCGGGGCCGCCGGCGGCGCCGGGTGGGTCGGGGCGGGCGGGGTCATGAGGGCTCCGCCCGGTCCGCGGCCATGCCCGCCGCGTCCAGGAGGGCCGTGCCGACGATCAGGTCGGCGCCGCCGAACTCCGGGTCCTCCAGGGGGGTGCCGTCGTCCACCGCGAACAGCAGCCGCTCCTCGCCCTGGCGGTACGCCGTGCCCACGGCCGGGCTGGCCGCGTGGACGGCGAGCAGGGCCACCAGGTACGGGAGGTCGCGGTCGCCGCGGCGGGCTTCGGCGAGGAGGCCCGACAGGCGGCGCGGGGCGTCGTGCGGGAGGTCCAGGAGGCGGGTGGCGGCCGCGAGCTGCTCCTCGCTGAAGCGGCTGTCGTCCGGGGTCGCGATGAGGTCGGGCTCCGGCATCTCGACGCCGAGGTGCTCCCGCTCCAGCGGCGGGGTCAGCAGGATCTCCACCAGGTCGGCGACCCGTACCGAGACGGGGGTGCGCAGGCCGGTGCCGGCGGCGAAGAAGGCGTCGGTGACCCGGGTGGCCTGGGCCACGGGCAGCGGCAGCAGCGGGGCGACCAGCTGCCCGTACAGGTCTATGCCGGAGCACGCGGCGGGCGTGGCGAAGGCCTGGCGGTCCTGTTCGGCGCGGAAGAGCGGGCCGGCGTCCAGCAGCCGGGACTGGAGCTGGGTGTGGCGCCGGATGCAGTCCTTGACGATGTCGACGAGCTCGGCCGCACGCCGCTTGTTGTCGGGGTCCTCGGCCTCGTCGCGCGCCTTGCGGATGTTGGTGAGGATCGCGTTCTCGTGCCGGTAGCGGTCGGCGACGTGGTCCAGGGCCTCGGCGATCATGTCCGGGACGGCCTGGAGCCAGTCGACCGCGCGGACGTTGCGCCGGGTGGCGTCGAGGGTGCGGCGCAGGGTCTCGGCGTACTGGACGGTCCGGTAGCGGGCCTGCTCGGCGGCGAGCTGGGCGTCGGCGAGGCGGCCCCGGCTGATCAGGACCTCCAGCTTGACCTCGGCCGCGATCTGCGCGCTGGTGACATCGGTGTCGAGGGCGCCGACCAGGACGTTGACGGCCTCGTCGGTGGTGCGCAGGTACACGGTGCCGCCGGGCCCGGGCACCTCCTCGATCAGCTTGAAGTCGTAGTCGCGGCGGACGTAGACCCCGTCGGCGCCGAAGGTGCCGTAGATCGCGCGGAAGCCCCGGTCGACGCTGCCGACGTTGACGAGGTTCTCCAGCACCCAGCGGGCGACCCGCTCGTGCTCGGCGGCCGGCCGGCCGGGGGTCTGGGCGGCGACGCGGGGCAGCAGCCTGGCCACTATCTGCTCGTGGTCGGCGCCCGTGTCGAAGTCCATGTTCAGCGTGACCAGGTCGATCGCGGACAGCGCGACCTCCGCCATCGCGTAGACCCCGTACTCGCCGGCCAGATTGGCCTTGCGTACGTCGAGGTCGTGCAGCGGGGCGGTGCAGGCGAGGGCGCGCAGCCGCCGGGCCAGGCCCTCGTCGGCGGCCGGGCCCGGCGCCGGGGACGGGAGGGTCTTCGCCGGGGCAGGGAGAGTCACGTCGGAAAGATTAGGCGGTGTCACGGACAACATCCCAAACGGCATGGTTCGGCCGGATCGTCCCCGGCTCCGCGGAAGGCCGCGGAAGGCCTCGGCGGCGCGCGGCGCACAGGCTGTTCTACGCTCGCCGCATGGCTTCCATGATCACATCCCCAGCGGCCTCGATCGACCTCAACGCCGACCTCGGCGAGGGCTTCGGGCGGTGGGCGCTCACGGACGACGAAGCCCTCCTGTCGGTGGTCACCAGCGCGAACGTGGCCTGCGGCTTCCACGCGGGCGACCCGTCGATCATGCGGCGGGTCTGCGAGCTGGCGGCCGCGCGGGACGTACGGATCGGGGCGCAGGTCTCGTACCGGGACCTGGCGGGCTTCGGGCGGCGGGCGATGGACGTGCCGGCGGAGGAGCTGGCGGCCGAGGTGGCGTACCAGATCGGGGCGCTGGAGGTGTTCGCGCGGGCGGCCGGGTCGAGGGTGTCGTACGTGAAGCCGCACGGCGCGCTGTACAACCGGACGGTCCACGACGCGGACCAGGCCGGCGCGGTGGTGGCCGGGATCCGGCTCGCGGCCGGGGACGCCGGGCTGCCGGTGCTGGGCCTGCCCGGGTCGCTGCTGCTGGCGGCGGCGCGGGAGGCCGGGCTGGAGCCCGTGCCGGAGGCCTTCGCCGACCGGGCCTACACCCCGCGGGGCACGCTGGTGCCGCGCGGGACCCCGGGGGCGGTGGTGCACGATCCGGACGCGGTGGTGGAGCGGGCCGTCCGGATGGCCGCCGAGCGGGAGGTCACGGCCTCGGACGGCTCCCGGGTACGGGTGGACGCGCGCTCGCTGTGCCTGCACGGGGACACCCCGGGGGCGGCGGGGCTCGCGGTGCGGGTCCGGGAGGCGCTGGGGGCGGCGGGCGTGCGGGTGGGGGCGTTCGCGTGAGGGCCCTGGTGGTGGGCCGGGAGGCGCTGCTGCTGGAGGCGGACTCGGCCGGGGAGGTGGCCGCCCTCCACGCCGAGCTGCTGCGCCGGCGGGAGGCGGGCGAGCTGGGCGCCGTGCG
>NZ_JBFBGN010000105.1:0-25167 GCF_040684675.1 Streptomyces sp. NPDC089915
CCGGCTCGGGCCCCGGCTCCGGTCGCGGTTCCGACCCCGGTCCCGGCTCCGGCGTCGGCTCCGGCTCCGGCTCCCGGCCGCCGCGCGGACGCCCCCGGCTACCCATGCGGGCCCCCGGTGGCGGCGGTCCCGGACAGCGAGGTCCAGCGGGACGGCGGCCAGCCGGTCCAGTCGGCCCGCCCGATCACCTTCTCCACCGGCACCATCCCGCCGCCCGGCTCCCCGAGGTGGTCCCGGGAGTCCCGGGACTGGGAGCGGTGGTCACCCATGACCCACAGCGTGCCCAGCGGGACGGCGATCCGGAAGGGCACCTTCGAGGGGGTGTCGCCGGGGTACAGGTACGGCTCCTCCACGGGGACCCCGTTGACCCGGATCCGGCCGCCCGCGTCGCAGCAGACCACGTCGTCCCCGCCGACGCCCACGACCCGCTTCACGAAGTCGGTGTCGGAGGGGGCGGCGAGCCCGAGGGCCGAGGCGGCGCCGTGCAGGGCGTCGCCGACCGGGTTGCCGCGGGCGGGTTCCCGTACGAAGGACCCGGTGCCGTCGAAGACCACGACGTCGCCCCGCTGCGGCACGGAGCCGAAACGGTACGCCAGCTTGTTCACCAGGATCCGGTCGCCGACCTGCAGGGTCGGCTCCATGGACCGGCTCGGGATCAGGAAGGGCTGGACCACGAAATTGCTGACCAGCAGCAGGAAGACCGTGCAGGCCACGCCCAGTACCCCGGCCCGCTTCCAGGGCCCGGAGTCGCCGCGGCTCCCGAAGAGCGCGCGAAGCGCCCGGAGCGGACGGTTCCGGGGAAAAGCAGAGCGCGGCCGCCCCTCCCCCTGTTCGGGGGAGGAGTGGCCGCGCTGTGTGAGCTCTGCTTCGGTGTCCATCGGGGGCGAGCCTATCCGGCCGTCCCCGGAACCCGGAGAGGAGATCAGCGGTCGCGCTTCTCCTTGATCTTCGCGGCCTTGCCGCGGAGCTCACGGAGGAAGTACAGCTTGGCGCGACGCACGTCACCGCGGGTGACGAGCTCGATCTTCTCGAAGATCGGGGAGTGGACCGGGAAGGTACGCTCCACGCCGACGCTGAAGGAGACCTTGCGGACCGTGAAGGTCTCCGAGACGCCGGAGCCCTGGCGGCGGATGACAACACCCTTGAACTGCTGGATACGGGAGCGGTTGCCCTCGATCACGCGGACGTGCACGTTGATCGTGTCACCCGGGCGGAAGGACGGGACGTCCGTGCGCAGGGAGCCGGCGTTGACGCCATCGAGCAGGTGAGACATGAGTTCGTCTGCTTTCTTCGCACGACGCCACAGGTCGCCGGTGCGGGTTTCCGGAGAGAATTCGAGAGCCGTGTCACCCGTCGGACGACGATCCCCCTGTGGCAGGGGCGCACGCGAGCACACAGCAGCCGCCTATTCTTCCACGACCTCCGGCCTGCGCCAAAATCGGCCGTCTCCGGACGGTTTCCAGCCCAGGATGCTCAGGATCTCCCGGTCCTTCTTGTCGAAGGCGGAGGCCTCGCAGCGCTCGATCAGGTCGGGGCGGTTCTCGGCGGTGCGGCGGAACGCCTCGTCCCGGCGCCAGCGCGCGATCTTCCCGTGGTGGCCGCTGACCAGCACCTCGGGGATCTCCCGGCCGCGCCAGCGCGGGGGCTTGGTGTAGACGGGGCCCTCCAGCAGGTTGGCCATCTCTCCGGGGGCGAAGGAGTCGTCGCGGTGCGACTCCGCGTTGCCGAGCACCCCGGGCAGCAGCCGGGCCACGGCCTCGGTGACGACCAGGACGGCCGCCTCGCCGCCCGCCAGCACGTAGTCGCCGATGGAGACCTCGTAGACCGGCATGCGGGTCGCGTACTCGTCCATGACGCGGCGGTCGATGCCCTCGTACCGGGCCGGCGTGAAGATCAGCCACGGCCGCTCGGAGAGTTCGACGGCCAGTTCCTGGGTGAAGGGCCGGCCGCTGGGGGTGGGGACGACCATGACGGGACCGTGCGCGCCGGACTCGTAGCCGTCGGCCAGGGCCGCGTCCAGGGCCTCGCCCCAGGGCTCGGTCTTCATGACCATGCCGGGACCGCCGCCGTACGGGGTGTCGTCGACCGTGTTGTGCCGGTCGTAGGTCCAGTCGCGCAGGTCGTGCACGTGGACGTCGAGCTGCCCGCGGGCCCGCGCCTTGCCGACGAGGGAGACGTTCAGGGGCTCCAGGTACTCCGGGAAGATCGTGACGACGTCGAGCCGCATCAGGCGTCGTCCCCGGACTTCTCGGCCTCGGGGGAGGACTCCGCGTCACGCGCGGAGGCGATCTCGGAGCGGTCGTCGATCAGCCCCGGCGGCGGGGTGATGACACAGCGCTGCTCCTCCAGGTCGATCTCGGCGACGATCTCCTCGACGAAGGGGATCATCACCTCGGAGCCGTCGGGGCGCTCGACGATGAAGAGGTCCTGCGAGGGCAGGTGGGAGATCTCGGTGATCCGGCCGATCTCGGTGCCGTCCTCCAGCACCACGTCCAGGTCCATCAGCTGGTGGTCGTAGTACTCGTCCTCCTCCTCCGGCAGCTCCGCGGGGTCCACGTCCGCGATGAGGAGGGTGTTGCGCAGCCCCTCGGCCCCGGTGCGGTCCTTGACCCCCGCGAAGCGCAGCAGGAGCCGGCCGCTGTGCACCCGGCCCGTCTCGATGGTCAGCGGGCCCGCCGACGCCGGGTCGGTGCGGAGGACCGCGCCGGGCGAGAGTCGCAGCTCCGGCTCGTCGGTCCGCACCTCGACGGTGACCTCACCCTTGATCCCGTGGGCGCGGCCGACCCGCGCGACTACCAGCTCCACAACTCTCTCCTGTTCAGACGACGACGGGCCGGGGCGGGCACGAATGCCCTCCCCGGCCCGTGCCGGTGATTCAACTGCTCAGCGGACCTGGTCCACGTCGACGAGGTCGACGCGGATCCCCCGCCCGCCGATGGCGCCCACGACGGTCCGCAGCGCACGTGCGGTGCGGCCGTTGCGGCCGATCACCTTCCCGAGGTCTTCGGGGTGCACCCGGACCTCGAGCACCTGCCCGCGGCGCAGGTTGCGCGAGGCGACCTGCACGTCGTCGGGGTTGTCCACAATGCCCTTTACGAGGTGCTCAAGAGCCTCCTCGAGCATGATCAGGCCTCGGTCGACTCGGCGGCGGCCTCAGCCTCGTCCGCCTTCTTGTCGGCCTTCTTCTTCTGCGTGATGGCCTCGCCCTTGGCCTCGCCGATGCCCTCGAGGGCCTTGGCGAACTCGTCGAAGGAGCGACGCTTGTCTTCCTTCGTGGCCGGCTGCAGCAGCGGCGCGGGGGCCGGGAGGCCCTTGTGCGCCTGCCAGTCACCGGTGAGCTTCAGAATGGCCAGAACGGCGTCGGTGGGCTGGGCGCCCACGGACAGCCAGTACTGCGCGCGCTCGGCGTTGACCTCGATGCGCGACGGGTTGTACGTCGGCTGGTAGATGCCGATCTCCTCGATCGCGCGGCCGTCCCGGCGGGTGCGGGCGTCGGCGACGACGATGCGGTAGTGAGGGGAGCGGATCTTACCGAGGCGCTTGAGCTTGATCTTGACTGCCACTGGAGTGGTGTCTCCTGAACTTGACGTGGTTGGGCACTTGAGATGCCACGTGGGGTTGCGGTACTCGGGTGCCCGATGGACGCGTCAGCCGGAGGAGAGAGGGGTCCTATGCGGCTGTCGAGTACAGCTGCCCATTGTGCCACATGCCCAGGGCGCCTCCGAGCGGGGCGGATCACCACACCGCCCGCCGGGGGCGCCGGGTCAGGACGCCGCCGCGGTGGCCACCTCGGGGATGCGGAACGGCTTCATGCAGCCGCCGCACACGATCGGCGCCTGGGCCAGGACGGAGGGGACGACGCGGACGTTGCGCCCGCAGTCGCAGACCGCCTTGACGCGCACGCCGCCGCCCGAGGAGCCGTGCCGTGCGGCCGGTCCGCGGAAGCTGCGCTTGGTGTCGGCGGCCGTGGCGACCGTGTGCGCCTTGAGGGCGCGCTGGAGCCGCTCGATCGTGGGCCGGTAGCGCTTCTTGGCCTCGGGATTGAGGAAGACCAGGGAGAACCCGCTGCTGGCGTGCGGCTCCTCGGAGTGGTCCAGCCCCATCTCCTCGGCGATCGCGAGGAATCTGCGGTTGTGGTAGCGGCCGGCGCGCGAGGTGTCACGGACCCCGCGGGCGGCCGCGATGCCGTGGACTGCCTCGTGCAGCAGTCGCTCGAAGGAGAGCTCGGCGCCACAGGCGGACGAGGACTCTCCGATCAGGGACTCGGGCGCGGCAAGGTCAGGCAGCTCGGGGTGGTACCGCTGAATGTCGGCCCACGCCTGCGCCAGCTCTGCGGCGAGAACAGGTGGTGTCGTGCTCACGTCGTGACAACGAGCCGGGGTGCCCCGGTGTTCCGATTCCGGGCCATTCCAAATTTTTTGCACGTACCAGTCAGTTCAGTCTCATGCGTCCCGACGAGGACGGGTGCGCCGATCCCAGGAGGAGTCGGTACGTAACGGCGACCGAAAAAACCAGCCCCCGGCGCGCGGCCGAAACCGTGCGCCGGGGGCGTGGGAGTGCTACTCCGGCCTACTCCGGCTCAGTACGAGCGCGCGACGATCGCGAGGGTACCGGGGGCGTCGTCGGACTCCGGCACCGACCCGTCCTCGGCGATGAGGCAGCGGACGGTCACGGCCTGCTCGCCGAGCTTGGCCTCGCCCTCCGGGCCCAGGACGCTCCACGGGATCCGCGCCCAGCCGCCGGCGAGGGCGGCCTCGGAGGCCTCCTCGATGGTGGCGACGTCGGTCGTACGGGCGATCCGGCGCTCGCGGGACTCGCGCAGCAGCTGGGCCTGGTCCTCGTCGAGCACCTTGGGCAGCAGGTCGGCCAGGGCCTCGATCTGCACCGGCTCCTTGCCGCCGGGGATGCGGCGGGCCAGCATCGCGGTGCCGTTCTCCAGGTCGCGGGGGCCGATCTCGATGCGGACCGGTACGCCCTTGAGCTCCCAGTCCACGGCGCGGCGGCCGAAGGGGGTGTCGACGCGGTCGTCCACGTGGACGCGCAGGCCGGCGGCCTTCAGCTGGGCGCCGAGCTCGCGGACCTTGGCCACGGCCTCGTCGCCCTTGATCGCCATGACGACGACCTGGACGTGGGCCAGGCGCGGCGGGACGCGCAGGCCGTTGTCGTCGCCGTGGGACATGATCAGGCCGCCGACCATGCGGGTGGAGACGCCCCACGAGGTCTGCCAGACCAGCTCCTGCTGCCCCTCCTTGGAGAGGTAGGAGGTGTTGAAGGCCTTGGCGAAGTTGGTGCCGAGCTCGTGGCTCGTGCCCATCTGGAGGGCCTTGCCGTCGCCCATCATGCCCTCGAGGGTGAGGGTGTTGATGGCGCCGGCGAAGCGCTCCTTGGGGGTCTTGCGGCCGAGCACGACGTCGATGCCGAGCACGTTGGTCATGAAGTCGCCGTACACGTCCCGGTGGATGTGCGCGGCGTAGTCACGGGCGTCCTCGTAGGTGGCGTGGGCGGTGTGGCCCTCCTGCCAGAGGAACTCGCTCGTGCGGAGGAAGACGCGGGGGCGCATCTCCCAGCGGACGACGTTGGCCCACTGGTTGATCAGCAGGGGCAGGTCGCGGTAGCTCTGGACCCACTTGGAGAAGTAGTCGTTGATGATCGTCTCGGAGGTGGGCCGGACGACGACCGGCTCTTCCAGCTCCTTGCCGCCGCCGTGGGTGACGACCGCGAGCTCGGGGGCGAAGCCCTCGACGTGCTCCGCCTCCTTCGTCAGGTACGACTGCGGGATGAAGAGCGGGAAGTAGGCGTTCTGGGCACCGGCTTCCTTGATCCGGGCGTCCATCTCCTGCTGCATCCGCTCCCACAGGCCGTAGCCGTACGGTCGGATGACCATGGTGCCGCGGACCGGACCGTTGTCGGCCAGCTCGGCCTTGTTGATCAGATCCTGGTACCAGCGGGGGAAATCCTCCGCCTGCGGGGTGAGAACGGGTGCCTTTGCCATGGCGCGAATGGTACGGCGCCGGGCACCGGATGCGTGAATCGGGTGGCGCACTCCTCTGGACGCGGGGGCCGATGGGGAGTTCTCTGGCAACGGGGGCAAGGGGGCGAGACGGAATCAGGAGCGCTCTTTCGATGACACCGACGCCGACGGCGACGCTCGTCGCCCGGGACTGGGCGGAGATCCAGGAACGGATGCTGGTACCGCTGTACGAGGCGGTCTACGACCGGCTGGAGGTCGGGCCGGGCACCCGGCTGCTGGGCCTCGACTGCGGGGCCGGGCTGGCCCTGCTGCTGGCCGCCGGACGGGGCGCCGCCGCCACGGGAGTGGAGGCGGACCCGGCCCGCCGGGCGCTGGCCCGCGAGCGGCTGCTGGAGGTGGTGGCCGGGCCTCCGGCGCCCCCGGCCCGCCCCTACGACGTGCTGCTGGCCTTCTCGCCCGGCCCGGGCGACCTGGCTGCGGCCCTGCCCGCGGTCCGGCGGGGCGGGGCGGTGGTGCTGGCCGGCTGGGGGCCGGCCGAGCGGTGCACGGTGCCGGCGGTGCTGGGCGGCGGGCCGGTGGTCCGGGACCTGGACGCGGTGGCGGAGGGGGCCGGTCTGGTGCCGGACGGGTCCGGGCGGGTGTTCTGCCCCTTCGGCTACGCGGACGCGGACAGCGCGGTGCGCGGGCTGCTGTCGACCGGGCTCTACCCGGTCGCCGGGACCGGCGGCGGGGCCGGGGCGGCGGCGGACCCGGCGCTGGCGGAGAAGGAGCTGGCGGAGGCGCTTCACCCGTACGAGCGGGCCGACGGGGCCGTGTGGCTGCCGAACATCCTTCGGTACGTCATCGCCCGGGTGGCGTAGCGGTCAGCGGGTGCCGTGGTCCTTGGCGAGGCGGGGGACGCCGGCCGCCTCGTACGCCGCGTGCTCGTCCAGGGTCTCGGCGGCCAGCAGGGCCTCGGCGAGGGCGTCGAGCTTCGGGCGGTGCTCCGTCAGCAGGCGGCAGGCCTCCTCGTAGCACTCGTCGACGATCCGGCGCATCTCGTGGTCCACGGCGTCGAGGGTGGAGGGGGCGGCGGTCAGACCGTACGGGCCCTGGCCGTCGGAGGGGATGGCGGTGAGGCGGCCGACGCGCTCGCTCATGCCCCAGCGGCCGACCATGCCGCGCGCGATGTTGGTGACCTGTTCGAGGTCGCTCTCGGCGCCCGTGGTGATCACGTCGTAGACCACGTGCTCGGCGGCCATGCCCCCGAGCGCGCCGATGATGCGGCCCCGCAGGTAGGGCTCGGTGTAGGCGTAGCGGTCCGCGTCGGGGGTGGAGAGGGTGACGCCGAGGGCGCGGCCCCGCGGCACGATGGTGATCTTGCGTACGGGGTCGGCGCCCGGCTGGAGCATGCCCAGCAGGGCGTGGCCGCTCTCGTGGTAGGCCGTGCGGCGGCGTTCCTCCTCGGGCATCACCAGCGGGCGTTCGGCGCCCAGCTGGACCTTCTCCAGGGCGTCGGAGAGGTCGGCCTGGGTGACCGCGTCCTGCCGGCGCTTGACGGCGAGCAGGGCGGCCTCGTTGGCGAGGTTGGCGAGTTCGGCGCCGGTCATGCCGGGGGTGGTGCGGGCCACCTGGGCCAGGTCGACGCCGGACGCGAGGGGGATGTCGCGGGTGTGGATGCGCAGGATCGCCTCGCGGCCCGCCTTGTCGGGCGGGGAGACGGCGACCGTGCGGTCGAAGCGGCCGGGGCGGGTCAGGGCGGGGTCGAGGACGTCGGCGCGGTTGGTGGCGGCCAGGACGACCACGCCCTCGGAGCCGGAGAAGCCGTCCATCTCGGTGAGGATCTGGTTGAGGGTCTGCTCGCGCTCGTCGTGGCCGCCCATGGCGGCGGAGCCGCCGCGGGCCCGCCCGATGGTGTCGATCTCGTCGATGAAGATGATCGCCGGGGCCACCTTGCGGGCCTCGGTGAAGAGCTCGCGCACCCGGGAGGCGCCGACGCCGACGATCATCTCGATGAACTCGGAGGCGGAGGCGGAGAAGAACGGCACCCCGGCCTCGCCGGCGACGGCGCGGGCGAGGAGGGTCTTACCGGTTCCGGGCGGCCCGGCGAGCAGGACCCCGCCGGGCATGCGGGCGCCCAGCCGGTGGTACTGCTCGGGGTTCTTGAGGAAGTCGACGACCTCGCTGAGCTCGCCCTCGACCTCGTCGATGCCGGCCACGTCGTCGAAGGTGGTGCGCTTGGCGCCCTCCAGCTCGACGGGTTTGGGCGGCGCCTTGCGGCCGAACCCGCCGGCCCCGCCCAGGGCGGAGCCCATCCGGCGGGCGATGAGGAGCCACAGGGCCACGATGAGCAGCATCGGGGCGAGGGAGATCAGCAGGTTGGCCAGGAAGCTGCGCTGTTCGACGACCGGGGAGGCGGTGACGGTGACGCCCTTGGAGGTGAGCCCGGACCACAGCTGGTCGTCGGCGAAGGCGGGGCGCTGGGTGACGAACTTCCGGTAGTCGCCGTGGCCGCCGGGGACGGGCTGCTTGTTCTTCAGCTCGCCCTGGATGGCGTCGCCCTTGGAGTAGATCTTCTCGACGTTGCCGTCGGTGACCTGCCTGCTGAACTCCGTGTAGGAGATCGTCGGTCCGTCGCCCTCGTTGAAGAAGGACAGCACGAGGTTGGTGATCAGGTAGACGATCAGGGCGGCGAGGATGAGCCCGCGCCAGCCGCCGGGCGGCTTCCTGCGGGGAGGCGGGCTGGGCGGGGCGCCCTCGGAGCGCCAGGGGGTGTCGGCCCGGTCGCGCGGCGGTACGGGGGTGGGGCTGGGCACGGGGGCGCCTCCTTATGCCGTCCTCCCGGCCGACCATAAGCGACAAAGCGCCCCCGTGCCCGCGCAGCGGAAGGGCCCCGCCGTGCGTGCACGACGGGGCCCTCGGGGTACGACCGCTACTTCATGAACTTCTTGAACTCGTCCGGCAGGTCGAAGTCCTCGCCGGGCTGGCCGCCGCCCGCCGGGAGCCCGAACGGGTTGCCGCCGGCGGCGGGGAGGCCGGGCTGCGGGCCCTGCTCGCGCCGGGCCGCCGCGGCGGCCTCCTCTTCCCTGCGCTTCATCGGGTTGCCGCTCTTGCGCTTGCCCTTGGCCTGCTTGACCTGCTTCTTCTGCCTGCCGGGGCCGCCGCCCATCCCGGGGATGCCGGGCATGCCCGGCATGCCCCCGCCCTGGGCCATGCGGGACATCATCTTGCGGGCGTCGAAGAAGCGCTCGACGAGGTTCTTGACGGCGCTGACCTCGACGCCGGAGCCCTTGGCGATACGGGCGCGGCGCGAGCCGTTGATGATCGTCGGGTCCTGGCGCTCGGCCGGGGTCATCGACTTGATGATCGCGGCGGTGCGGTCCACGTCGCGCTCGTCGATGTTGTTGATCTGGTCCTTGATCTGGCCCATGCCCGGCAGCATGCCGAGGAGCTTGGAGATGGAGCCCATCTTGCGGACCTGCTCCATCTGGGCCAGGAAGTCGTCGAGCGTGAACTCCTTGGGGCCCTTGGCGAGCTTGGCCGCCATCTTCTCGGCCTCGGCCTGGGAGAAGGTCTTCTCGGCCTGCTCGATGAGGGTGAGCATGTCACCCATGTCGAGGATCCGGCCCGCCATGCGGTCCGGGTGGAAGGCGTCGAACTCGTCGAGCTTCTCGCCGTTCGAGGCGAACATGATCTGCTTGCCGGTGACGTGCGCGATGGAGAGCGCGGCACCGCCGCGGGCGTCGCCGTCGAGCTTGGAGAGCACCACGCCGTCGAAGCCGACGCCGTCGC
This sequence comes from Streptomyces sp. NPDC089915, assembly GCF_040684675.1. Lineage (NCBI taxonomy): Bacteria > Bacillati > Actinomycetota > Actinomycetes > Kitasatosporales > Streptomycetaceae > Streptomyces > Streptomyces sp. NPDC089915. The sequence goes on from NZ_JBFBGN010000105.1 coordinate 9,743, forward strand.
GGAAGGCCTCGGCGGTGTTGACCGCGTCCTGGCCGATCATGGCGTCGACGACGAAGAGGATCTCGTCCGGGCTGACGGCGTCGCGGATGTCCGCGGCCTGCTGCATCAGCTCGGCGTCGATGCCGAGGCGGCCGGCGGTGTCGACGATGACGATGTCGTACTGCTTGGTGCGGGCGTACTCGATCGAGTCCTTGGCCACCTGCACCGGGTCGCCGACGCCGTTGCCGGGGGCGGGCGCGTAGACCGCGACGCCGGCGCGCTCGGCGACGACGCTCAGCTGGTTGACGGCGTTGGGGCGCTGGAGGTCGCAGGCGACGAGCAGCGGGGCGTGGCCCTGGCCCTTGAGCCAGAGGCCCAGCTTTCCGGCGAGGGTGGTCTTACCGGCGCCCTGGAGACCGGCCAGCATGATCACGGTCGGCGCGGTCTTGGCGAAGCGCAGCCGGCGGGTCTCGCCGCCGAGGATGGAGACCAGCTCGTCGTTGACGATCTTGAGGACCTGCTGGCCGGGGTTCAGCGCCTTGCTGACCTCCTCGCCGCGGGCCCTTTCCTTGACGTTCGCGATGAAGGAGCGGACGACGGGGAGCGCGACGTCGGCCTCGAGGAGGGCGATACGGATTTCCCGCGCCGCAGCGTCGATGTCCTGCTCGGAGAGGCGGCCTTTGCCCCGGAGGGACTTGAAGGTCGCGCTGAGGCGGTCGGAAAGCGTATCGAACACGGTGGTCGCGATTCCTCGGGTCGGGGGCGTGATGGTCGCCCCCCAGGGTATCCGGCCCCGCCGCTCCCCGGGGGCGGGGTCGCGGGCCGGCTACTCCAGGGCCGACTGGATCTGGGCGGCGACGCCGGCGGCCGCCGCCGGCGGGAGGGGTTTGCCGTCCGGGTCGACCACGTAGACCGTGTCCACCGCGTTCGCCCCCAGGGTGGAGACGTGGGCGCTGCGGACCCGGACCCCGGAGCGCTCCAGCGCCCGTCCGATCCGGTGCAGCAGCCCCACCGCGTCGGGGGCGCGCACCTCCAGGACCGTGGCCAGGGGCGAGACGTCCGGGACCACCGTGACGCGCGGCGGCGGGGGGACGACCCCGCGGCGGCGCGGGTACGCCGCCTCGCGGGCGGCCAGCTTCGCCGGGACGTCCAGCGAACCGTCCAGCGCCCGCACCAGGTCCGTCCGCAGCCGGGCCGCCTGCGGCAGCGCCCCGAACTCCGCGGCCACCCGCCACCGCAGCACCAGCACCTCGCCGAGGTGCTCCGGCAGTTCCAGGAACCGCAGGTCCGCCGCCCGCACCGTCAGCCGGTGCAGGGCCAGCACCCCGGACACGGCGGGGAGCACCCCGGGCTGGTCGGGGACGGCCACGACCAGCTCGACGCCGACGGCCTCGTCCTCCTCCTGCCGGGCGTGCAGGGTGAGCACGGGCTCCCCGGTGCGCAGCGCCTCCAGCGCGAGGCGCTCCTGTTCGGCGGTGGGGAGGTCCGGCTCGGGGTCGGCCGGCGGGGCCCCGCTCAGCACGGCGGCGACCCGCCGCACCAGGTCGGCCACGAGGGAGCCGCGCCAGGTGCTCCAGGCGGCGGGCCCGGTCGCGAGGGCGTCGGCCTCGGTGAGGGCGTGCAGGATCTCCAGGGTGCCGGTGGACCCGACGGCCCGGGCCACCGCCGTGACGGTCGCCGGGTCGTCGAGGTCGCGGCGGGTCGCGGTGTCCACGAGCAGCAGGTGGTGGCGGACGAGGGTGCCCAGTACGGCGGTGTCCTCGGCGTCGAAGCCCACCCGCGCGGCCATGTCGCGGGCGATGGTCTCGCCGACGACGGAGTGGTCGCCGGGCCAGCCCTTGCCGATGTCGTGCAGCAGGGCCGCCATCAGCAGCAGGTCGGGGCGGCCGACCCGGCGGGTCAGCGCCGAGGCCCGTACGGCGGTCTCGATCAGGTGCCGGTCCACCGTCCAGGTGTGGACGGGGTTGTGCTGGGGGCGGCAGCGCACCCGCTCCCAGTCGGGCAGCAGCCGGGTGATCAGCCCCTCGGCCTCCAGCGCCTCCCACACCCCCACCATAGGCTCCCCCGCGCCCAGCAGGGTGACCAGCTGTTCCCGCGCCTCGGCCGGCCAGGGCACGGGCAGCGGCCGGGCCTGCGCCGCGAGCCGGCGTACGGCGTGCAGCGAGGCCGGCAGCCCGGCCTGCGCGGCGGCGGCCCCGAACCGCAGGGGCAGGACGGGATCGCGGTCGGGCCGGGCGGCGAGCGCGAGGACGGCCTCCCCCTCGGACTCCACCACCCCTTCGGCCAGCGGCGCCCGCTCGGCGGCGGCCGCCGCCCCCCGGGTGCCCAGCAGCCCGCGCAGCCGCGGCCGGGCGGACCGGGCCCGCAGGACCCGTCCGACCTCCCGCCAGGTGACGTCGCCGGCGTAGTCGACCACCCGGGCGGCCTCGTACACCTCGCGCAGCAGCGCGTCCGCGTCGAGCAGTCCCAGCCGGGCGGCGACCTGGGGCTGCTCCTGGAGGGAGAGCCGGTCGGTGGCCCGGCCGGTGACCAGGTGCAGGGCGTCCCGCGCGTCCAGCAGCCGGCGCCGGGCCTCGGCCAGTCCCTCGCGCGGGGCGTCGGCCAGCCAGGACGCGGCGACGGCCCGCAGGGCGGTGGCGTCGCGGATCCCGCCGCGCGCCTCCTTCAGGTCGGGTTCCAGCAGGAACCGCAGCTCCCCGGCCCGTTCGGCGCGCTCGCGGCACAGGGAGTGCAGCTGCGGCAGCCGCTTGGCGGCCTGGTTGCGCCAGTCGGCGAGCACCGAGGTGCGCAGTCCGGCGAGGAGCCCGGCGTCGCCCGCGACGAGGCGGGCGTCCAGCAGCCCGAGGTGCGCCTTGAGGTCGTCGGCGGCGACCTTGCGGGCCTCGCCGGGGGTGCGCACGGAGTGGTCGAGGGCGACCCCGGTGTCCCAGACGGGGTACCAGAGGCGGTCGGCGAGGGCGCCCAGGGCCTGGGGGCGGGCCTTGCCGTCGTGCAGGAGCAGCAGGTCGAGGTCGCTGCGCGGGGAGAGTTCCCCGCGTCCGTAGCCGCCGACGGCGACGAGGGCCGCGCCCCGGACGCCGGCCTCCCGGGCGGCGGTCGCGAACAGTCCGGTCAGCCACCGGTCCGTCAGGGCGGACAGGCCGGAACGCCGGGACGGCCCGGACCGCGACTCCTCCCCGAGGAGTCGCAGCCGGGCCTCGGCGTATCCGCCGGGTCCGGGGCCGGTGGGGTCTTCCGTGGTCTCTTCGACGCTCGTCACCCGTGGCTCCCGTCGTCCGCTAGAGCGCGTCCGCGCCGCGCTCGCCGGTGCGGACCCGGACCACCGAGTCCACGGGGACGCTCCACACCTTGCCGTCGCCGATCTTCTCGGTGCGGGCGGCGCTGACGATGACGTTGACGAGCTCCTCGGCCTCGTCGTCGTCGGCGAGGACCTCGATGCGGATCTTCGGTACGAGGTCGACGGTGTACTCGGCTCCGCGGTAGACCTCGGTGTGGCCGCGCTGGCGGCCGTATCCGCTGGCCTCGGAGACGGTCAGGCCCTGGACTCCGAAGGCCTGGAGGGCCTCCTTGATGTCGTCGAGCTTGTAGGGCTTGACGATGGCGGTGATCAGCTTCATGCGTCGACCTTCTTGTTGGCGGCCACGGGGGCGTGGGAGGCGGCGGGGCGTACGGAGATCCCGCCGCCGGCGCCGCTGAAGTCGTAGGCGGTCTCGGCGTGCTCGGCCTGGTCGATGCCGGAGACCTCGACGTCCTCGGCGACCCGCATCCCGATGGTCTTGTCGAGGAGGAAGGCCATGATCGCCGATACGACGAGGGAGTAGGCGAGGACGGAGAAGACCCCGACGGCCTGCTTGCCGAGCTGGTCGAAGCCGCCGCCGTAGAAGAGGCCCTTGGCGTCGGACTGGACGCCGCCGGTGGCGAAGAGGCCGACGAGGAGGGAGCCGGCCACGCCGCCGACGAGGTGGACGCCGACCACGTCGAGGGAGTCGTCGTAGCCGAAGCGGTACTTCAGGCCGACGGCCATGGCGCACAGCACACCGGCGATGGCGCCGACGGCGATCGCGCCGAGCGGGCTGACGGATCCGCCGGCGGGGGTGATGGCGACGAGGCCGGCGACCGCGCCGGAGGCGGCGCCGAGGGTGGTGAAGGAGCCGTGGCGCAGCTTCTCGTAGGCGAGCCAGGCGAGCATGGCGGCGGCGGTGGCGACCTGGGTGTTGACGAACATGACGGCGCCGACGCCGTCGTCGTTGCCGAGCCAGGATCCGGCGTTGAAGCCGAACCAGCCGAACCAGAGCAGGCCGGCGCCGAGCATCACCAGGGGGAGGCTGTGCGGGCGCATCGGGTCCTTCTTGAAGCCGACGCGCTTGCCGATGACCAGGATGACGCCGAAGGCGGCGGCGCCCGCGTTGATGTGGACGGCGGTGCCGCCGGCGAAGTCGATGACGCCGAGCTTGAACAGCCAGCCGCCGGTGCCCCACACCCAGTGGGCGACGGGGAAGTAGACGACGGTGACCCACAGGGCGGTGAAGAGCACCCAGGCGCTGAACTTGACGCGGTCGGCGAGGGCGCCGCTGATCAGGGCGGGGGTGATGACCGCGAACATCAGCTGGAAGACGGCGAAGACGTAGACGGGGATGGTGTAGCCGTCCCAGAGCTCGGTGAGGCCGATGCCGCTGAGGCCGACGTAGTCGGAGTTCCAGCCGATGACCGAGCCGGAGTCGGTGCCGAAGGCGAGGCTGAAGCCGTAGAGCACCCACAGGATCGTGACGATCCCCAGGCTGACGAAGCTCATCATCAGCATGTTGAGGCTGCTCTTGACGCGGACCATGCCTCCGTAGAAGAAGGCGAGTCCCGGGGTCATCAGCATGACCAGGGCGGAGCAGATGAGCATGAACCCGGTGTTCGCGGCAGACAGGGTCGGGGTGTCTGCAGCGAGGGTCGTGATGGCTGATGCCATCGGCGTCTCCTCGTCGTCGGTACGTTCGCGTGCGGGCGATCGTGGGGAACCTGAGCGGCGGCGTAAGGTCTGGCCGGTTATTGGCCCTGAGGTTCGCGCAGGCCGGTTTCCGGCGGCGCCGCTCGGTGTTTCGCCCCGATGACGAAGAGGTCGGGCGTGTTACGCCTGAATGAACCGGTGAGGTGCGGGTCCGGTCCGTGTCATGTGAGGGTCAGGCGGGGGTCGGGCGCACGTCAGGGGCGCGCCCGGGCCCCGGGGCGGCTCAGACGGCCTCGGCGGCCTCGGGGAGGCGGGAGGCGAGGAGGTCGGTCAGCCGGACGACCTCGGCGACGTCGCCGTATTCACGGGCGGCGATGTCGACGGTCTTGCGGAGCCGGGTGTTCACCCGTTCGGAGCGCACTTTTCGCGCCACGCCGAGGGCCTGGTCGACGAGGACGGTCGCCTGCTCGGGCTCGCGCTGGAGCAGGTGGACGGTGGCCATGCCGATGAGGTTGAGGGCGTAGGAGCGCTGGTGGACCTCGTCCTTGGCGAAGAGCTCGACGGCCCGCTCCATGACGGGTTCGGCGAGGGAGGCGTACGTGGGGCTGCGCCCGGCGACGTAGGCCAGGTCCCGGTAGGAGTGGGAGTTCTCGCCGTTGAGTTCGGCCTCGGAGAAGAAGCCGATCCAGTCGGGTTCCGGTTCGCCGCCGAGCCCGACGTCGCCGAAGGTGTCCTCGGCCATCCGGACGGCCCGCTTGCAGCGGCTGGGCTGGCCCATGTTGGCGTAGGCGCGGGCCTCCATGGCGTAGAGCATGGCCTGGGTGCGCGGTCCGGCGCAGTCGCGGCTGCCGTACTGGGCGAGGTGGATGAGTTCCAGGGCGTCCTCGGGGCGGCCGAGGTGGATCATCTGGCGGCTCATGCCGGAGAGGATGTAGGAGCCGAGCGGCTTGTCCCCGGCCTCCTTCGCGGCGTGCAGGGCGAGGACGAAGTACTTCTGGGCGGTGGGGTGGAGCCCGATGTCGTAGCTCATCCAGCCGGCGAGTTCGGCGAGTTCGGCGGCCACCTTGAAGAGCCGCTTCATGACGGGCGCCGGGTGGCTCTCCTGGAGCAGGTCGGTGACCTCGTGGAGCTGGCCGACGACGGCCTTGCGGCGCAGTCCGCCGCCGCACTGGGCGTCCCACTGGCGGAACATCACGGTGGTGGCCTCGAGGAGGTCGAGTTCCGGTTCGGAGAGGCGCGGCGGCCGGTAGCCGGAGGGGGCGCCGGCGGGCCCGCCCGCCTCGCGCGCGGCGGGGTCGGCGTCCGGGGCCGGGACGAGCCAGCGCTGCATGGGCTCGATGAGGGCGGGGCCGGCGGAGAGGGCGAGGGAGGTCCCCAGGAAGCCGCGGCGGGCCAGCATGAGGTCGCTGCGGGAGAACTCGCTGAGCAGCTCCACGGTCTGCGGGCCCGCCCAGGGCAGGTCGACGCCGGAGACGGAGGGGGTCTGGTGGGCGCTGCGCAGGCCGAGCTGTTCGATGGCGACGACGGCGCCGAAGCGCTCGGAGAAGAGCTCCGAGAGGATGCGCGGCACGGGTTCGCGGGGCTGTTCGCCGTCGAGCCAGCGGCGGACGCGGGAGGTGTCGGTGCTGATGTGGTGGGCGCCCATCTGGCGGGCCCGGCGGTTGACCTGGCGGGCGAGCTCGCCCTTGGACCAGCCGCTCCGGACGAACCAGGAGGTCAGCTGTTCGTTGCGGTCGGCTGACTCCCCGCCCGTTCCGCTTGCGCCGCTGCCGCTCACTGGAACGCCCCCATCCGCATCGCCTCTTCACACGAAACCCTGGCCGGGGCGGCTCCTGCCGCCTGGGACCTTCACAGGTCCTCCACGCATTGCCTCCGGCATACCCACGGATGGGCCCGCCTCACGGGTTCGTGCACCGAAAGTAATCCTACGATCACCCCGTCGGCGAGGTCGATCCTGGAAACGCCACCATTCGCCACCCCTTCGAATGAACTCGCCACCGGCCAGGCGCGATTCACTTGACAGGAAGGCGAAACGGAACGGTTGGACGGGAGCGCGCCCGGGGCGTGCGCGGCGGGGAGTGCGCCGGGCGGGCTCGGTGGAAGGCGCGCTCCACCCGGCCTCCGAGAGGTCTCGCCGACGTCGTAACCACCGGCGCGTCCGACCCGTTGGAGGGGGCATGGGCATGGGCTTCACGATCGGCGGCAGCCGCGGCACCAAGGAATTCCGTTCCGGCGTCCGGCGCCGCGGCCGCACCTCGGAGTGCACGACGGTGGCGGAGTACACCGGCCTCTGGGGCTGGGACGCGGTCCCCGGCGCCCGCGCCGCGGCTCCGGCCCGCGACTGCTCCTGCGGTCATACGAACTGCCTCACGCCGGGGGCGCATCCGCTGGACTTCGCTCCCACCGTCCCCGGCGGCGCCACCCTGGACGAGGTCACGGAGATCTGGGGCGAGTACCCGGGCGCGGCGATCCTGCTCCCGGTCGGCCGGGCCTTCGACGTCATCGAGGTCTCGGCCGAGGCCGGGCGGCGCGCGCTGGTCCGCATGGAGCGGATGGGCCTGCCGCTGGGCCCGGTGACGGCCACCCCCGACGGCCGGGCGCAGTTCTTCGTGGCCCCCGGCGCCGCGGCCGAGCTGCCCGAGCTGCTGTACCGGATGGGCTGGGACGACGCGGACCTGGACCTGCGCGCCCTGGGCCCCGGAGCCTTCCTGACCGCCCCGCCCTGCGACCACGCGGGCCTCGGCCCGGCGGTCTGGCTGCGCGGGCCCGCGCTGGACTCCGCGGGCGGGCCCCCGCAGGCCCGGCTGCTGCTGGGCACCCTCGCCTACACCTGTCACCGCTTCCGGCACTGACCTCCCGCCGCGGCCCCCGCACACGGCAGTGCCCCCGCGCCCGGAACACCGGGACGCGGGGGCACTCGTCTGCGGAGCGGGTCCGGCCGCTCAGTCGCCGATCAGGGCGTCCACGAACGCCTCCGGCTCGAAGGGGGCCAGGTCGTCCGCGCCCTCGCCGAGGCCGATCAGCTTGACCGGGACGCCCAGCTCGCGCTGGACGGCCACGACGATGCCGCCCTTGGCGGTGCCGTCGAGCTTGGTGAGCACGATGCCGGTGATGTCGACGACCTCGGCGAACACGCGCGCCTGGGTCAGGCCGTTCTGGCCGGTGGTGGCGTCGAGGACGAGCAGGATCTCGTCCAGCGGGCCGTGCTTCTCCACGACGCGCTTGACCTTGCCGAGCTCGTCCATGAGGCCGGTCTTGGTGTGCAGGCGGCCGGCGGTGTCGATGAGCACGACGTCCGCGCCCTCGGCGATGCCCTCCTTGACGGCGTCGTAGGCGATCGACGCGGGGTCGCCGCCCTCGGGGCCGCGCACGGTGCGGGCGCCGACGCGCTCGCCCCAGGTCTGGAGCTGGTCGGCGGCGGCGGCGCGGAAGGTGTCGGCGGCGCCGAGGACCACGCTGCGGCCGTCGGCGACGAGCACGCGGGCGAGCTTGCCGGTGGTGGTGGTCTTGCCGGTGCCGTTGACGCCGACGACCATCACGACGGCCGGGGTCTCGGCGCCGCCCTCGGTCTTCACGGCACGGTCGAAGTCGGTGCCGACGAGGGCGACCAGCTCCTCCTTCAGCAGGCCGCGCAGCTCGGCGGGGGTGCGGGTGCCGAGCACCTTGACCCGCTCGCGCAGCCGCTCCACCAGCTCCTGGGTGGGAGCGACGCCGACGTCGGCGATGAGGAGGGTCTCCTCGATCTCCTCCCAGGTGTCCTCGTCGAGGTGCTCGCGCGAGAGCAGCGTGAGCAGGCCCTTGCCGAGGGAGTTCTGCGAACGCGCGAGCCGCGCGCGCAGCCGGACCAGGCGGCCGGCCGTGGGCTCGGGCACCTCGATCTCGGGCGCGGCCGGGGCCTCGGGCTCCGCGGCCGGCGCCTCCACCGGAGCCTCGGCCTCCGCCTGCGGGAGCCCGACCTCCTCGATGGTGCGGCGCGGCTCTTCCGCCGTCTCTACGGCGTCCTCCCCCACCTGCGGTTCGGCAGGCGGGGCAGTGATGGTCGGCGTGCTCGGCGGCGCCGTGGGGGGCAGCTGCTTCTTCTTGCGGCTGCTGACCACGAGCCCGCTGATCGCGCCGACCGCGACCAGGGCGATGACTACAGCAAGGATCAGGATTTCCATAACGGACCCAGTATCGGACACGGGTCGCCCGGGAGCCCGGACCTTGGACGTTCCCACCGGGCCCTAAGCCTCTATTTGTGGTCTTAACGTCAAATCTACGATGATGGGCAACTTATCCCCCGACCACCCCGCCCGCACGGAGTACGCATGCCTGCCGCAGAGAACGCCGCCGACGGTGCGGTCGAGAGCCGGGGCCTGGAGCCCGTACCGGACGGCGAGCGCGGCGGCCGCGTCCGCGAGCTCGTCCCCACCTGGGTGGCCGCGAACATCAGCGTGCTGCTGCTCACCATGGGCGCGGGGCTGGTGATCTTCAACAAGCTGAACATCTGGCAGGTGCTGGTCGTCGCGGTGGCCGCGCCGGTCGTCTCGTACGGGCTGGTCGGGCTGATCTCGATCGCGGGCAAGCGCGGCGGCGCCCCCGGCATGGCCCTGTCGCGGGCCGTCTTCGGCCAGCGCGGCAACCTCTTCCCCGGGGCGCTGATCTGGGTGGCCCGCTGGGGCTGGGAGACGATCAACGCGGTCAGCGGCGCCTACGCCGTCCTGACCGTCCTGGACCTGCTCTTCGGGATCAAGAGCAACACCGCCCTGATCGTCGTCACCCTGCTGTTCTTCGTGGGCTGCACCTTCGTGGTGTCGGGGCTCGGGATCAACGCGCTGCGCGTCTGCTCGACCTGGTCGACGTACCTCTTCGGCGCCTTCAGCGTGCTCGTCCTCGGCTACCTGCTCTTCACCACCGACTGGTCCGCCGTCCTCGGCAAGCCGGCCGGTTCGACGGCCATGATGATCGCGGGCATCGGCACCATCGCGGCGGGCGGCATCAGCTGGGTGCCGTCCGGCCCGGACTTCACCCGCTACCTGCCCCGCACCGCCTCCGCCAAGGGCGTGGTCGGCGCGACGATCGGCGGGGCCGGCGTGGTCGTGCTGCCCATGGTGCTGATGGGCGCGGTGATGGCCGTCGGCACGCCGGACCTGGCGAGCGCGCAGGACCCGGTCTCCTTCATCGGCGAGCTGCTGCCGACCTGGATCGCGGTCCCGTACCTGCTGATCGCCCTCCTCGGGATGCTGCTGATCAACTCGATGTCGATGTACTCGGCCGGCTTCACCGCGCAGACCCTCGGGCTCAAGGTGCCGCGCGCCTGGGCGGTCAGCGTCAACGCGGTCATCAGCCTGGTCTTCGGCTTCCTGCTGATGGTGGTCTCGACCGGCTTCTTCGGCTCGTTCATCTCCTTCCTGACCCTGCTGGCCGTGGCCTTCTCCGCGTGGATCGGGGTCTTCGGCGTGGACATGCTGCGCCGCACCTCCTACGACGGCGCGGCGCTGCTGGACACCACCCGCACCAGCGCCTACTGGTACCGGGGCGGCTTCGCCTGGCAGGCGATGACGGCCTGGGGGCTGGCCCTGGTGGTGGGCACGCTGTTCACGAAGGTGGACTGGTTCACCGGCCCGCTCGCCTCGACGTGGATCGGCGAGAACGGCCTGGGCTGGGTGGCCGGCATCGTGACCTCCGGCGTGCTGTACGCCGTGCTGCCGCGCGGGGCCTGCGCCGCACCGGCGGCCCACGGGCCGGCCGCGGAGCCGGAGCGCGAGCCCGCCGGAACCCTGTCCAACTGACGCTCCGTCAGCTAACGTCCCCCTTCGCCCGCCCGACCGCATCCGGCGAAGGGGAACCCCTCCATGCCCATCACCGTGGCCCGCTTCAACCTCGTCGACCCGAACGGCACCCCCGCGAGCCTCGCCGCCCGCTACCAGGCGGCCGTGGAGATGGCCCGCTACGCCGACGAGCACGGGATCGACACGATCCAGACCGAGGAGCACCACGGGACGGACAACCACTGGCTGCCCTCCCCCTTCGCGTTCGCGGGCGCGGTGCTCGGCGCCACCCGGCGGATCGCGGTAACCGTCTCGGCGATCATCGGCCCGCTGCACGACCCGCTGAAGGTGGCCGAGGACATCGCCGTCCTGGACCTGATCGGCGGCGGGCGGCTGGTGACGGTGGCCGGCATCGGCTACCGGCCCGAGGAGTACGAGCAGCACGGGGTGGAGTGGGGGCGGCGCGGCCGGCTCCAGGACGAGCTGCTGGAGACCCTGCTCAAGGCGTGGACCGGCGAGCCCTTCGAGTTCCGCGGCCGCACGGTGAAGGTGACCCCGGTGCCCTTCACCCAGCCGCACCCGATGCTGCTGGTGGGCGGGAGTTCGAAGGCGGCGGCGCGGCGGGCGGCCCGGCTCGGCCTGCCCTTCTTCCCGAGCGCCCACCTGCCGGAGCTGGAGGAGTACTACCGGGAGCGGCTCGCCGAGTACGGCACCGAGGGCTTCTGCATGATGCCGGCGGAGCGGACGCCGCTGCTGCACGTCGCGGAGGACCCGGACCGGGCGTGGGCGGAGTACGGGGGGCACTTCCTGCACGAGGCGGGGATGTACGCGTCCTGGCAGTCCAAGGACATCCGCTCGGCGGTCCGCTCCGGCGCCCGCACGGTCGGGGAGCTGCGGGCCGAGGGGGTCTACCGGATCCTCTCCCCGGAGGAAGCCGTGGCCTTCGGCCGGGAGGCGGGCGGGGCGGGGAACCTGGTGCTGCACCCGCTGTGCGGCGGGATGCCGGTGGAGGAGGGGTGGCGCAGCCTGCGGCTGCTGTGCGAACGGGTGCTGCCCCGGCTCAGTCCCTGAGCCGGGGCAGCACCGCGGAGGAGAGGGGGTGGTGGCGGGGAATGGTTACCCCATCTCCTCCAACGCCTTGCCCTTGGTCTCCGGCACCCACTTGAGGATGAAGGGGATCGAGAGCACGGCGAAGACCGTGTAGATGACGTACGCCCCGGACAGGTTCCAGTCCGACAGGGTCGGGAAGCTGACGGTGATGACCCAGTTGGCGACCCACTGGGCGGCGGCGGCGACACCGAGCGCGGCGGCGCGGATGCGGTTGGGGAACATCTCGCCGAGCAGCACCCAGACCACCACGCCCCACGACAGGGCGAAGAAGAGCACGAAGGCGTGCGCGGCGATCAGGGCGACGGTGCCCTGGGCCTCCGGCATGGAGATCTCGCCGGCGACGTCGCTCTTGTACGAGAACGCCCAGGCGCACAGGCCCAGCGAGAGCGCCATGCCGGCCGAGCCGATCAGCGCGAGCGGCTTGCGGCCGATGCGGTCGACGAAGATCATCGCGATCACCGTGCCGATGATGTTGATGATCGACGTGGTGAAGGAGTACAGGAACGAGCTGGTCGGGTCGATGCCGACGGACTGCCACAGCGAGGAGCTGTAGTAGAAGATCACGTTGATGCCGACGAGCTGCTGGAAGACCGAGAGGCCGATGCCGATCCAGACGATGGGCAGCAGGCCGAAGCGGCCGCCGAGCAGGTCCCTGAAGGTGGACTTGTGCTCGGAGCGCATCGCCGACTCGATCTCGGCCACGCGGGCGTCCAGGTCGGTGCGCGCCCCCTCGACCTCGGCGAGCACCGAGCGGGCCTCGTCGGTGCGGCCGACGGAGATCAGGAAGCGCGGGGACTCGGGGATGACGAAGGACATCAGCCCGTAGAGCACGGCGGGGACGACCATCACGCCGAGCATCCACTGCCAGGCCTCCAGGCCGCCGACCTTGCCGCGCTGGTCGCCGTGGGCGAGGTTGAGGATGCCCCAGTTGACCAGCTGCGAGATGGCGATGCCGATGACGATGGCGGCCTGCTGGAAGGAGGCGAGCCGGCCGCGGTAGGCGGGCGGGGAGACCTCGGCGATGTAGGCGGGGCCGATCACGGAGGCCATGCCGATGCCGAAGCCGCCGATCACGCGCCAGACGGCGAGGTCCCACAGGGCGAAGGGCAGGGCCGAGCCGATGGCGCTCGCGGTGAACAGCACGGCCGCGATCTGCATGCAGCGGATGCGGCCGATCCGGTCGGCGATCCGGCCGGCGGTGGCGGCGCCGACGGCGCAGCCGATCAGTGCGGCGGCGATCACCTGGGCGAGCGCGCCGGAGCCGATGTCGAAGCGGTCGCGGATGGCCACGACGGCGCCGTTGATCACGGAGCTGTCGTAGCCGAAGAGGAATCCGCCCATCGCGGCGGCCGCGGTGATGAAGATGACGTGGCCGAGGTGGTCGGGCTGGGACGCGTTGCCGCCGCCGCCCGACGCCGCAGACTGCGCTGTGCTGCTGGTCAAGGTGAGCTCCGTGGGGGGTTCTGTCCGTATCTCCTAGTGGCGCACAGGTCAAGATCGGGCACCACCCGGAGCCGGGAGACAGCCCAGAGCTTATGTGTTCATTTTCTGAAGTCAATAGCTGATGCGAAGGTGGCTGCACCGTCAGAATCCAGCCATTGTCTTCACTTCTTAAAGGATCAACCTTCAGCGGAGGCGCTGACTGATCACCTTCGACACCCCGTCGCCCTGCATCGAGACCCCGTAGAGGGCGTCCGCGACCTCCATGGTCCGCTTCTGGTGGGTGATGACGATCAGCTGCGAGCTCTCCTGGAGCTCCTCCATGATCCGGATCAGCCGCTGGAGGTTGGTGTCGTCCAAGGCCGCCTCGACCTCGTCCATCACGTAGAAGGGGCTGGGGCGCGCCTTGAAGATGGAGACCAGCAGCGCCACGGCCGTCAGGGAGCGCTCGCCGCCGGACAGCAGGGACAGCCGCTTGACCTTCTTGCCCGGCGGACGGGCTTCCACGTCCACCCCGGTGGCCAGCATGTTGTCCGGGTCCGTGAGCACCAGACGGCCCTCCCCGCCGGGGAACAGCCGCGAGAACACCCCCTCGAACTCGCGGGCGGTGTCCCGGTAGGCCTCGGTGAAGACCTGCTCGACCCGCTGGTCCACCTCCTTCACCACTTGAAGGAGGTCGGTACGCGTCTTCCTCAGGTCCTCCAGTTGCTCGCTGAGGAACCGGTGGCGCTCCTCCAGGGCCGCGAACTCCTCCAGCGCGAGCGGGTTGACCTTGCCGAGCTGCTGGTAGGCGCGCTCGGCCGCCTTGAGCCGCTTCTCCTGGCGGGCCCGGTCGAAGGGGCCGGGCCGGTTGCGCGGGTGGTCGGGGTCCTCCGGGAGCACCTCGCCCTCGGCGGGCGGGGACGGCGGGACCGGCTGGTCGGGCCCGTACTCCGCGACGAGCGCGGCCGGCTCCACGCCGAGCTCCTCCAGGGCGCGGCCCTCCAGCTGCTCGATGCGCAGCCGCTGCTCCGCGCCGAGCACCTCGCCCCGGTGCACCGAGTCGGTGAGCTTGTCGAGCTCTCCCTTCAGGTCACGGCCCCGGCTCCGGGCCTCGCCGAGCTCCCGCTCGCGCAGCCCCTTGGCCTCCTCGGCGGCCGTACGCTCCCGCTCCGCCCGGCCGACGGACACCTCCAGGTGCGCCAGCAGCTGCCGGGCCCCGTCGGCGACGGCCCGGGCGACCCCGGCCTCGTACCGCATCCGCTCCCGGCGCCGCTCGGCCCGGGCCCGCGCCTCGCGCTCGGCGCGGGCACCCCGGTCGAGCGCGTCGGCCCGTCCCGCGAGTCCCTTCACCCGCTCCTCGTGGGTGCGCAGCTGGAGCCGCGCCTCCATCTCGGTCTGCCGCGCGTTGGCCCCGTCGGCGGCGAGGCGGTCCCGCGCGGAGGTGTCGGGCTCCTCCTCTACGGGCAGCTCCTCCACGGCCGCGAGCCGCCCCGCGCACTCCTCGACGTCGACCCGCGCGCGCTCCAGCGACTCCTCGGCGGTGGCCACGGCCAGGGCGCCGCGCTCCGCCTCGCCGAGGGCCGCCTTCGCCTGCCCGGCCAGCCGCCCGAGCTGCTGCGCGGCCCCGGCCCGGGCCTGCTCCCCGGCCCGCCGCAGCTCACCGAGCTCCTCGACCCGTGCGGCGGCGCCGGCCCGCAGCGACCGGGCCTCCTCCTCGGCCCCGGAGAGCTCCCGGCACTCCCGCTCCAGCCGCTCCAGCTCCGCGTCCGCCTCGTCCACGGCGGCCCGCACCTCGATGAGGCTCGGCGCCCCGGCGGACCCGCCGTGCGCGAGGTGCGCGCCGAGCACGTCCCCGTCGGCGGTCACGGCGACGAGCTCGGGCCGCCCGGCGACCAGTGCCTCGGCCTCCTCCAGGGTCCCGACGACCACGTACCCCCGCAGCACCCACGCGACGGCCCGCACGGCCTCGGCATCCCCCCGCACCAGCCCGGCGGCCTCACGCCACCCGCCCACGACACCGCCGGAGCCCCCCTCCGGCCCCACCGACACCTGCGCCACGGGCTCCGGGGCCGAGCCCCGCACCTCCAGCCCCGCCGGCGATTGAGGCGCGGGGTCCGGGGCGGAGCCACGCACACCCAGCCCCACCGGCGCCTGCGCCACGGGCTCCGGGGTCGAACCCCGCACATCCAGCCCCGCCGGCGATTCAGGCGCGGGGTCCGGGGCGGAGC
>NZ_JBFBGN010000106.1:0-24575 GCF_040684675.1 Streptomyces sp. NPDC089915
CGGGCGTGGTGCTGGGCCTGCCGCTGAGCCGGACGCCCGTCAGGCGCGCCGCAGCAGCCGGGTCATCGCGTCCAGGAGCGCCCCGCGCGGATCGGCCGCAGGGCCCTCCGCGCGCCAGGCGACGAACCCGTCCGGGCGTACGAGGACCGCTCCGCCGGCCGGGAGTTCGTGCAGCTCCGCCCAGTCGGCACCGTCCGGCTGGACGAGGTCCGCCCCGGGCGCGGAGCCGACGGTGTAGGCGTCCAGGCGCGCGCCCAGCTCCCGCGCCACGTGGCCGGCCGCCTCCTTCCAGGGCGTGTCCTGGCCGGCGAGCAGCACGAACGAGGTCTCGTACAGGTCCAGCAGGGAGATCCGCCTGCCCGCCCGCGTCACCCACAGGTGCGGGGCGCGGGTGCCGACGTCGCCCTTGAGGCGCATGGTCTCGGGAATGACCGGCCGGTCCGGGTCCCCGCCGAGGAAGGCGCCCCCGGGGTAGCAGTAGCCCATGGCGGTGGTGAGGACCCCGCTGCCGGGGCCGCCGCCCATGGTGGGCGGGGGCACGTACCCGGGGTGGCTGTGTTCGGCCGAACGGGCGGAGGCGCGCTCGCTCGTGGCGAGGGCCACGGGGCGCCGCTCGTCCTCGTAGGTGTGCAGGAGGGCGGGAGCGGCGGAGCCGTTGAGCACCGCGGCGATCTTCCAGGCCAGGTTGTGCGCGTCCTGGATGCCGGTGTTGGAGCCGAAGGCCCCGGTCGGGGACATCTCGTGCGCGGCGTCGCCGACGACGAAGACCCGGCCCACCGAGTACTGCTGGGCGACCCGCTCGGCGGCGTGCCAGGGGGCCTTGCCGCCGATCTCCACGTCCAGGTCGGGCACGCCGATGGCGCCCCGGATCTGGGCGATGCAGCGCTCCTCGGTGAAGTCCTCCAGGGTCTCGCCCGTCTCCGGGTGCCAGGGGGCGTGGAAGACCCACTGGGTCTCGTTGTCCACCGGCAGCAGCGCCCCGTCGGCGCCCGGGCGCATCAGGTAGCAGACGATGAAGCGCAGGTCGCCCAGGAGGCCGGCGAGCCGCTCGGAGCGGAAGACGATGCTCACGTTGTGGAAGAGCTCGCCGCTGCCCGCCTGGCGGATGCCCAGGGCCTCGCGGACGGGGCTGCGCGGCCCGTCGGCGGCGATCAGGTAGTCGGCGCGGACGGTGAGGTGTTCACCGGTGTCCCGGTCCTTCACCAGGGCGCTGACGCCGTCGGCGTCCTGGTCGAAGGTCATGAGTTCGGTGGCGAAGCGCACGTCGGCGCCCTGGGCGCGGCTCTGCTCGGCCAGCACCGGCTCGATGTTGTTCTGGCTGCACAGGCACCAGCCGGTGGGGCTGAAGCGGGCGAGCGCCCCGGAGGGGTCGACGGCCTTGATGAGCCACTTGTGCTCGCCGCCGATGAGGGCCTGCGTCTGCAGGATGCCCTGGTTGGCCTCCAGGGCGGAGGCCTCCTTGCGGATGGCGGGTTCGACCCCCGCCGTACGGAACAGCTCCATCGTGCGGGCGTTGATCCCCCGGCCGCGCGGGTGGACGGAGGTTCCGGCGTGCTTCTCGACCACCATGTGCCTGATGCCGTGGCGGCTCAGGAACAGCGAGGTGGAGAGGCCCACGAGGGAACCGCCCACGACGAGGACCGGTACGCGGACATCGGCATGCTCTTCCATCGGCTGCGTGCTCCTGATTCGTGTGGGGGCTGTGGAAGGACAGTGGACGGCTTATGCCCCCGATCAGCTCTCCTGCCCGGGCGAGTCGCGTCTTGTCACCCGCTTGATCCGGAGATGTCGCGATCCGTACCCGGGCGGATGACGATGAGCGACAGCGGCGCCCCCTCTCGGCCAGGACCGCCCGCGTCCGCCGGCCGCGGACCACGGGGCCCCGCGCAGCCGGGCAGTTGCCGCCGCATGACGCAGGAGGGCGCGAACGCGCCGGCGTCCGCGCCCTCACGAAGGAGTGAACAGATGACAACCACCCTGTCCGAACGGGTGTCGCAGTCCGCGTTCGACGGCTCCATGCTCCGGGTCGTCCTGCTGATGGACCTCCACGAGGGCACCCAGCAGCGGTTCTTCGAGGCCTACGAGCGGCTCCGCCACGACATCGCCTCGGTCCCCGGCCACCTCGGCGACCAGCTGTGCCAGTCCTTCGAGAACCCCTCGCAGTGGCTGATCACCAGCGAGTGGGAGAGCGCGCCGCAGTACCTCGCCTGGGTCAACAGCGAGGCGCACGCCGAACAGGTCAAGCCGCTGGGCGCCTGTGCCCGCTCGATGCGCCCGCTGAAGTTCACGGTGCTGCGCGAGACCGGCCGGCGCTACGACGCCCCGCAGGCGGGCTTCGGGGCGCGGCTGCAGGAGGGGCCCCGGCTCGGCGAGGGCGTCGTCCGGCACGCGCTGACCTTCACGGTGAAGCCGGGGAGCGAGGGGAAGGTCGCCGAGCTCCTGTCCTCGTACTCCTCCCCCGCCGCCCACGTCGACGACCACACCCGGCTGCTGCGCACCTCGCTGTTCATGCACGGCAACCGGGTGGTGCGGGCCGTGGAGGTGCAGGGCGACCTGACGGCGGCGCTGCGGCACGTGTCGGAGCAGCCCGAGGTGCGGGCCGTGGAGCACGCCATCAACCCCTACCTGGAGCAGGACCGGAACCTCTCCGACCCGGAGTCCGCCCGGATGTTCTTCATGCGCGCGGGCCTCCCGGCCGTCCACCACGTCGCCGAGCACGGCCCGCAGCCGGACCGGATCACCCGGCACGCGCTGTTCTACCCGGCCAAGCCCGGCTGCGGCCCGCTCGTCGCCCGGTTCCTCGCCCGGCAGGACGAGAGGGCCTCGAAGATCCCCACCAGTCCCGTGCTGAGCAGCAGCATCTTCCAGCGGGACGACGTCGTGGTCCGCCTGCTCGACGTCAGCGGGCCGGCCGACGGCCGCTTCGCGGGCGGCTTCGGCATGGACGGCCCGCGCGACGCGGCGGTACTGGACCGGCTGCTGGCCGGCGCCCCGCAGGCCCCGCACCCCATGGACCTGATCACCGACCGTCGGGCTCCGGCGCAGTCCTGATCCGGACGGGCGGCGCCACCCCCGCGGGTGCCCGCCCCCGAGCCACCCCACCCCCACCGGCAGCCCGTGACAGGGCTCCCGTCCGCCAGGAGGAAGTCCGCCGTGACCAAACATCACCCGTGCATCGTCGACCTCAGCGAGACCCAGCCCAACCGCAGGCGCGGCGGTGACCTGCGCGCCGTCCTCACCCCGACCTCGGTGGGCTCGACCAGCGGGTTCATGGGCCTGGCGGTGATGGCGCCGGGCGAGTCGATCGCCGAGCACTACCACCCGTACTCCGAGGAGTTCGTGTACGTGGTCGCGGGCACGCTGGAGGTCGACCTCGACGGGGAGGCCCACCCGCTGCGCACCGACCAGGGCCTGCTGGTCCCGCTGAACGTGCGCCACCGGTTCCGCAACGTCGGCGGCACCGAGGCCCGGATGGTCTTCCACCTCGGTCCCCTCGCCCCGGATCCGAAGCTCGGGCACGTGGACACCGAGGAGGCCCCGAACCCGGACGCCACGGCCTGGGCGGAGCGGCCGCCGGAGCGCACGGGAGCGGTCTCGTGACCCGCCGGCGGGTGGCCGTGACGGGGGTGGGGGTGGTGGCCCCCGGCGGCATCGGCGCCCCCGCCTTCTGGGACCTGCTGTCCAACGGCCGTACGGCGACCAGGGGCATCACCCTCTTCGACCCGGACGGGTTCCGCTCCCGGATAGCCGCCGAGGTCGACTTCGACCCCTCCGAGCACGGTTTCACCGAGGACGAGGCGGCCCGCGCGGACCGGTACATCCAGTTCGCGCTGGTCGCGGCCCGCGAGGCGGTGGCCGACTCCGGCCTGGACCTCGACGGCGAGAGCGCCTGGCGCACCGGCGTGTCCCTGGGCACGGCGGTCGGCGGCACCACCCGGCTGGAGCACGACTACGTCGACGTCAGCCAGCGGGGCGCGTGGTGGGACGTGGACCACCGCCTCTCCTCCCCCTTCCTGCACCGGGCCTTCACCCCCGCCACCCTCGCCTCGGCGGTGGCGGAGCAGACGGGGGCGCGCGGTCCCGTACAGACCGTCTCCACCGGCTGCACCTCCGGGCTCGACGCCGTCGGGTACGCGGTGCACTCCATCCAGGAGGGCCGGATGGACGTCTGCATCGCGGGCGCCTCCGACTCGCCGGTCTCCCCCATCACCGTGGCCTGCTTCGACGCCATCAAGGCGACCTCGGCGAACAACGACGACCCGGCGCACGCCTCCCGGCCCTTCGACGCCGACCGGGACGGTTTCGTCCTCGGCGAGGGCGGGGCCGTGCTGGTCCTGGAGGAGCTGGAGCGGGCGCGGGCCCGCGGGGCGCGGATCTACTGCGAGATCGGCGGGTACGCGACCTTCGGCAACGCCCACCACATGACCGGGCTGACCCCCGAGGGCCTGGAGATGGCCCGGGCGATCGAGACGGCCCTGGCCCAGGCCCGGGTCGACGCCCGGGAGATCGACTACGTCAACGCGCACGGCTCCGGCACCAAGCAGAACGACCGCCACGAGACGGCGGCCGTGAAGCGGGTGCTCGGGGACCACGCCTACAAGACGCCGATGACCTCCATCAAGTCGATGGTGGGGCACTCGCTCGGCGCCATCGGGGCGATCGAACTCGCGGCCTGCGTCCTGGCGATGACCCATCACGTGGTCCCGCCCACCGCGAACTACGAGACGCCCGACCCGGAATGCGATCTGGACTACGTGCCGCGCACCGCGCGCGGGCACACGCTGCGCAACGTGCTGTCGGTGGGGAGCGGCTTCGGCGGCTTCCAGTCGGCCGTGGTCCTGACCCAGCCCAAGGAGGTACGCGCGTGAAGAGCCGTACTGCCGGCCCCGTGGCCGCCGTCACCGGTATCGGGGTGGTCGCGCCGAACGGGATCGGCGCGGAGGCCTTCTGGAAGGCGACCCAGGCCGGCGACAGCGTGCTGGACCGGGTGACCCGGCAGGGGTGCGAGCACCTGCCGGTGCGGGTGGCGGGCGAGGTGCGGGGTTTCGACCCGGGCTCGCTGGTGGAGGACCGGTTCCTCGTCCAGACGGACCGCTTCAGCCACTACGCGCTGGCCGCGGCCGACCTCGCGCTGGAGCACGCCCGGCTGGGCCGCGCCGACTACGCGGACGACCCGTACGCGGTGGGCGTGGTGACGGCGGCGGGCTCGGGCGGCGGCGAGTTCGGGCAGCGCGAGCTCCAGCGGCTGTGGGGGCAGGGCCCCCGCTACGTCGGCCCGTACCAGTCGATCGCCTGGTTCTACGCGGCCAGCACCGGCCAGGTCTCCATCCGGCGCGGGTTCAAGGGCCCGTGCGGGGTGGTGTGCAGCGACGAGGCGGGCGGGCTGGACGCCTTCGCGCATGCCGGCCGGGCGATCCGGCAGGGCAGCCGGGCGATGCTCGTCGGCGCGACGGAGGCCCCGCTGGCCCCGTACTCGGTGGTCTGCCAGGTCGGTTACGAGGGGCTGAGCACCGGGGACGACCCGGAGCGCGCCTACCGGCCCTTCACCGCGAAGGCCTGCGGGTTCGTCCCGGCGGAGGGCGGCGCCATGTTCACCGTCGAGGACGCGGCCGAGGCCGCGCGGCGGGGCGCGCCCGTACGGGCCCTGCTGGCCGGGCACTGCGCCACCTTCACCCCGCCCGGCCGGACGGCCGACTCCGAGGGGCTGGCGCACGCCGTCCTCGGCGCCCTGCGCGAGGCGGGGTGCGCGCCGGAGGAGGTGGACGTGGTCTTCGCGGACGCCCTGGGCACGCCCGAGGCGGACGCGGCCGAGGCGGCGGCGCTGCGGACGGCGCTCGGCGCGCACGCGTCGAGGGTGCCCGTGACGGCGCCCAAGACCGGTATCGGGCGGGCGTACTGCGCGGCCGGGACCCTCGACACGGCCACCGCCGTCCTGGCGCTGGAGCACGGGGTCGTGCCGCCGACGCCGAACGTCTTCGACGTCTGCCACGACCTGGACGTGGTCACCGGCAGCGCCCGCGTCGCCCCCCTGCGGACCGCGCTCGTCCTGAGCCGCGGCCGGATGGGGTCGAACGCGGCCCTCGTCCTGCGCGCGGGACCCGAGTCCCGCGCGCAGTGATCCCCACCCCGTTCGTCAGGGCCGCGCGCGCGAGCGGCCGGCCCCCGGGAAGCAGGAGAGAGAAGGCACGATGTCCGACCGACTGACCATGGAAGAGCTGGCGACGCTCATGAAGACCGCCGGCATCACCGTCGACCCCGCCGAGCTGACGAGCCGTCCGGACTCGCGGTTCGACGACTACGGCCTGGACTCGCTGGGCCTGCTCGGCATCGTGGGCGAGCTGGAGAACCGGCGCGGCCGGTCGCTGCCCACCGACGCCGACCGCTGCAAGAGCCCGCGCGAGTTCGTCGACCTCGTCAACAACAGCCTCATGACAGGAGCCTGAGATGCCCGGCCACACCGACAACGAGATCACCGTCAAGGCGCCCGTGGACCTCGTCTGGGACGTCACGAACGACCTGCCGAACTGGCCGGAGCTGTTCAGCGAGTACGCCTCGATCGAGATCCTGGAGCAGGCCGGGAACACCACCCGGTTCCGCCTGGCGATGCACCCGGACGAGAACGGCGTGGTGTGGAGCTGGGTCTCGGAGCGGACGGTGGACCGCGCGGGGCTCACGGTGAAGGCGCGCCGGGTGGAGACCGGCCCGTTCGCGCACATGAACATCCACTGGGAGTACGGCGAGGTGCCGGGCGGCACCCGGATGCGGTGGGTCCAGGACTTCGCGATGAAGCCGGAGGCGCCGATCGACGACGCCGGGATGACCGACCGCATCAACCACAACTCCAAGATCCAGATGGAGCTGATCCGCGACAAGATCGAGCGCGCCCAGCGGGCGAAGGCCGCCTCCCCGTCGGGCCGCCGTTGAGCCCCCCGCCCTCCCCCGCCCCACCCGAAAGGCGACTCCCGATGCACCAAGCCCTCATCGTGGCCCGGATGGCTCCCGGTTCCGCGCCCGACATCGCCGGCCTGTTCGCCGCCTCGGACGCCGGGGAGCTGCCGCACCTGGTCGGGGTGCGGCGGCGCAGCCTCTTCCAGTTCGGGGAGGTGTACATGCACCTCGTCGAGTGCGACTCGGATCCCGGGCCGGCCATCGCCAAGGTCATCGGCCACCCGGAGTTCCGTGATCTGAGCGACCGGCTCCAGGCGTACGTCAGCCCGCACGACCCGGAGACCTGGCGGGGCCCCAAGGACGCGATGGCCCAGCGGTTCTACCTCTGGGAACGGGACGCCGCCCGGTAGTCCGTACGGGTGCCCAAGCCGGCGCCGCACCGCCGGGCGGCCTGGGCACCCACGGCCAGTGACGGGGGGAATTCGGCAGGTAGTTTTTGAATGAATACCTGACTGAATTGCCGTCAACAAGGTTCCGCCTCTTATCTCGATTTGATAACGACCTCGCTTTAATGGCCTGGACCTTTACTGTGCAACGCGCGTAACTCCCCTTATTTTCAAGGGAATTGACAGTTCATCAAATCAGGCCCGAAGGTAACGGATAGATTTCTCGGGCCCGACTCCCGTTTGTCCGAATTCTCCACGGCGCTCATCTGGCACGCTTCAGCGCACCCACTCCCCTGACCAGGACTTGAGGTGCGCATGACAGCACGACCCAAGGGCCGGCGCCGCCGGGCCGACCAACGCCGCACGCCGCGCAAGCTGATACTCCTGACCGCCGCGGCGGCGTCGGCGGCGCTGCTCGCGGGCGGTCTCGCCTACTCCCGTCTCGCCCCCGGCGCCGAGGCGGGCACGCCCGCACTGGCCGGAGCCCCGGCCGCCGTCGCCGAACCGGCCGCCGCGCCGGCCCGGGACGAGGAGCCGGCCCCGCTCGCGAAGAAGCCCGCGAACGAGGACGCCAAGGGCATGGTCTACGACGGCCTCGACACGGCCCCGAAGGGTGACCGCTGCGCCGGCGTCTACCGCACGGAGGCCGGGCTCTGCACCCACGGCCCCGACGCTCCGCCCAAGGACGTCGACATCAAGGCCGACGTGCAGCCCGTGGTCAAGTCCAAGGCCGCGGCGGCCGATCCGGCCGCCCCCGCCTCCGCCGACCCGGCCGCCACCGACGGCGGCGGGCGTCCTCAGGACGCGCCCGCCGCCGACGCCCGCGGCCTCGCGGCGAGCGCGAAGGCCCCGGCGCCGCCCGCCGGCGGCCAGGCGGTCGCCGCCGGTCCGGCCGGACAGACGGTCCAGTGCGACGGCGACGGCAGCACCGGCAACCGCGTCCAGGTCGTGTACGCGCACGGCCCCGGCCGCGACCGGTACGCCGAGTACGCGGCCTCGTTCCGCAAGTGGGCCGTCGACGCCGACATGATCTACGCGGCCAGCGCCAAGGAGACCGGCGGCATCCGCCACATCCGCTACGTGACGGCCGCCGACTGCACCCCCTCGGTGCTGAACATCGAGCTCCCGGACTCCGCCCTCGCCGAGTTCAGCGCCACGAACAACGCGCTGGCCGGCAAGGGGCTCAACCGCCGCGACCGCAAGTACATGATCTTCGCGGACACCCAGGTCTACTGCGGCATCGGCACCTTCAACGGCGACGAGCGCCACGGCCAGGACAACCTGAGCAACTTCGGCCCCTCCTACGGCCGTACCGACTCCGGCTGCTGGGGCGGCCACACCGCCGCGCACGAACTCGGCCACAACCTGGGCGCGGTCAACAACAGCGCGCCCAACACCAGCCGGGGCGCCCACTGCACCGACGAGTACGACGTCATGTGCTACTCGGACACCCCGTACTACCCGCAGATGCGCTACGTCTGCAACAACCAGGCGAAGGAGAACATCCTCGACTGCAACCACGACGACTACTTCCACACCAGCCCGAAGGCCGGGAGTTACCTGGCCACGCACTGGAACATCGCCGACAACCAGTTCCTGATGCGCACGGAGGGCGGGGGCGGCACCGACCCGAACCCGAATCCGAACCCCTCCCCGAAGCCGACTCCGACCCCCACCAAGAAGCCCTCGGGGGCCCCGACGGTGACGGCCGGCCAGATCCAGGCGGACTCGGTGGTGCTGAGCTGGCCCAAGGCCGAGGGCGCCGTCTGGTACCAGGTGCTGCTCGACGACAAGCACCTGACCTGGGTCCAGTCCACCTCCCTGCGCGTCTACAACCTCCGTCCCGGCACCGCGTACACGGCCGCCGTCTCGGTCCGTGACGCCTCCGGCCGCGACAGCGGCCCCGGCAGGGCCGCCTCCTTCCGCACCACCGACGCCGGCGGCGGCGCCACCACCCCGGGCACCCGCTACGTGCTCGGCAACGGCAGCAGCGGCATGGCCGCCGAGCTGTGGGGCGGGCGCACCGCCGACGGCACCGTGCTCGTCGGCGGCCGGTCCAACGGCTACGCGCAGCAGCAGTGGTACTTCAACGACGCCGGCGACGGCCTCGTGCGGATCCGCTCTGCGGTCTCCGGCAAGTGCCTCCAGCCCGGCGGCGCCCCGGCCGCGGGGATGTGGATCGCGCAGCAGCCCTGCGGAGGCTCGGCCGCCCAGCAGTGGAAGGTCTCCGCGCGCGACGGCGCGGTGACCGTCTCCGACCCCAGCGGCGGCTTCGCCCTGGCGATGAGCAACCGGCCCTACTACGGGGACTGGCTGCTCGAACTGCAGCGCGCGGACGGACGTCCGGCGCAGGTCTGGACGGCCCGCAAGGCCGCCTGACCCCGCGTGACCGGCGGGCGGCCCTACTCCCCTAGGGCCGCCCGCCCCTTCGACCTCCCCCTCCCGCACTCCACCTCATCTGGAGCACCGTGAGCACTCCGAGCACCGCGCCGGCCCGCGTCCGACGCGCCGCCCCGCTTCCCCTGTCCGCGCCGGCCCTGTCCGCGTCGGCCCTCGCCGCCCTGACGCTCACCGCCCTGGGCGTCGTCCTGGCCGAACCCGCCCAGGCCCACGGGGACACCCTGAACGTGGTGATCACCGGGGAGCGGACCGGTCACGTGACCGCCGACGTCACCTGGGAGAACGACGGGGACGCCGTCGAGGAGGCCGTGGCCGCCACCGTGAACGCCGTCAGCGCCGACGGCACCCGCACCGAGGGGCCGTGGAAGCTGGTGCGCGACCCGGGCCGCGCCGCCGGCTGGACCACCGCCGAGGCGCTCCCGGCCGGGACCTGGACGGTCACCGTCGAGGCCGGCTTCCCCTCGCTCGGCCGCGCCCGCAAGGAGATCGGCGTCCCGGTGACCGACCCGGCGCCCGCGGGCTCCTCCCCCGCCCCGGCCTCCCCCGCCGCCCCGGCTCCCGTCGCCGCCGCGGCCCCGCCGGCCTCGACCGTCCCTCCCGCCTCCACCGCCTCGGCCGACCCGGCCCCCGGCGGCACCGGCACGGGCTGGTGGACGACGGCCGGGGTGGCGGGCATCGCCCTGCTGGGGGCGGCCGGCGGGATCCTGCTGCGCCGCGCCCGCCGCCGCTGACGGAGCGCCGGCGGAGTGTCGCCCCGCCCGGCCGGGCGGGGCCCTGCATGGTGGTTCCCGGCAGCGGACCGGCACGGACGAACACGGTTGGGGACGGCACACATGAAGGCGACGGACGTACTCGCGGACGGCTTCGGGCGGATCCGGGAGGTGGTCCACGAGGCGGTCGGCGGTCTCGGGGCCGACCTGCTCAACGCCCGGCTCGACCCGGAGGCCAACTCGATCGCCTGGCTGGTGTGGCACCTGACCCGGATCCAGGACGACCACGTGGCGGGAGTGGCCGGGCGGGAGCAGGTCTGGCGGTCCGGCGGCTGGGCCGACCGGTTCGCCCTGCCGCTGCCCGTCGGCGACCACGGCTACGGCCACACGGCGGAGCAGGCCGGGAGCGTCCGCGTCGACTCGGCCGGACTGCTCCTGGACTACTACGACGCCGTGCACGAGCAGTCCCTGCGCTACGTCCGCGGCCTGGCCGCCGCCGACCTGGAGCGGATCGTCGACGAGCGCTGGGACCCCCCGGTCACCCTGGGGGTCCGGCTCGTCAGCGTGCTGGCCGACGACCTCCAGCACGCGGGCCAGGCGGCGTACGTGCGGGGGCTGCTGGAGCGGCGCTGAGCACGGCAGCGAACTCCATATTACGGAAAACTTCTTCCACCATGCGATAGGTTGGCTCCGCGGTGCGGCCCGGCACCGCGCACCGACAGCTGGAGGACAGCAGAGATGAGTGAGAGTCGCGTCGCCCTGGTCACCGGTTCCTCCTCGGGGATCGGGGCGGCCGTCGCCGAGCGGCTGGCCGCCGAGGGGATCCGCGTGGTCGTCAACTCCGCCCGCAGCGCGGAGGCCGGCCGGGAACTCGCGGCCCGGCTCCCCGACGCCGTCTACGTACAGGGGGACGTCTCCGACGCCGAGGACGCCCGGCGGATCGTGCGGACGGCGATAGACGCCTACGGACGGCTGGACGTCCTGGTCAACAACGCGGGCGTCACCCGCTTCATCCCGCTCGACGACCTGGAGGCGGCGGACGCCCGGGCGTGGCGGGAGATCTTCGACGTGAACGTGGTCGGGGCCTGGCAGATGATCACCGCGGCCGTCCCGCACCTGCGCGCGTCCGGCGCGGGGTCCGTCGTCAACATCTCCTCCGTGTCCGCGACCCGGGCCCTGGGGAGTTCGGTCCCGTACGCCGTGAGCAAGGCCGCCGTCAACCACATGACCCGGCTGCTCGCCTCGCAGCTGGGCCCCTCGGTCCGGGTCAACGCGGTGGCGCCCGGGCTGATCGACACCCCCTGGTACGAAGGGGCGGAGGAGGTCTGGGAGAGCTCCCGCGAGTGGATCACCGAGAACACCCCGCTGCGCCGGGTGGGGACCCCGCAGGACGTGGCGGAGGCGACGCTGTACCTGGTGAACGCCGCCTACACCACCGGGGACGTGCTCACGGTCGACGGCGGCCGGCACGTCGTCTGACCGGCGCCGCTCAGCGGGCGGCGGTGCGGGAGGCCACGCTGGCGTGGCCGGCCTCCGCCTCCAGGTCCAGGGTGCGGGTGGCCACGGGGTCGCGCAGGGCGTCCTCGGCCTCGCAACGGCCCGCGCCCGCCCGGCAGGTGACGCGGTAGCGGGTGGCCGAGGGGAGGGTGATCTCCAGACGGCCGGAGCCGACGCGGCCGGTGACCCGGTCCGGCGGGGCCGCGAAGGCCACCTCCGCGTGCCCCGAGTCGGCGCGGACGTCGGCCTGGAGGCCGGCGAGGCCGGTGGCGCGCAGCGTCCCGGAGCCGACCCGCGCCCGCAGGGAGCCCCGCAGATCGGCCAGAACCAGGGAGCCCGAGCCCATGTCGGCGTCGACGGTGCCGGCGAGGCCGCTGACGGTGACCCGGCCGGAGCCGCCGGAGACCCTGACCGGGATCCCGGTGGGGACGGTCACCGCGAGGCTGACCGCGCAGCCGACGTCGCCGGAGACCCCGAGCTCGTCGCCGGGGCAGCGGGGGGTCAGCTTCAGGGTGTCGCCGAGCCAGCTCTCCTCCACGTCCGGCTTCCTGAACGACCAGGTCAGGCGGGCCCCGTAGTCGACGGCCCCGTCCCCGCGCGGGGTGATCGTCACATTGGCCTCGCCGCCGACGACCTCCACCGCGCTCACGGTCCGTCCGGCGCTGCCGCCGGTCACGGTGGCGGTGTGCGCGGCGGCGCTCGCCCGCACCTGCCAGCCGGCCGCCGCCACCACGAGGACGGCGCTCAGCGCGGCGGCCGTGTACCAGGCCAGGCGCGGGCCGCGCGGGCCGGCCGCGACCGGGCCGCCGGCAGCCCCGCCGGCGTCGCCGGGGCTGTTCACGAGGCGCCGTCCAGGAACCTCAGGACCGCGAGGACGCGGCGGTGCGCCTCGGCGGCCGGGGGCAGGTCGAGCTTGGTGAAGATGTTGTTGATGTGCTTGGCCACCGCGCTCTCGCTCACGACGAGTCCCTCCGCGATCCCGGCGTTGGAGCGGCCCTCCGCCATCAGGGCGAGGACCTCGCGCTCGCGCGGGGTGAGCCGCTCCAGCGGGTCGGGGCCGCCGCGGCGCAGCAGCAGCTGGGCGACGACCTGCGGGTCGAGGGCGGTGCCGCCCGCCGCGACGCGGCGCAGGGCGTCGATGAACTCCTCGACGTCGGCGACGCGCTGCTTGAGCAGGTAGCCGATGCCCGCGCCGCTCTGGGTGGACAGCAGGTCGGCGGCGTAGCGCTCCTCCACGAACTGGGAGAGCAGCAGCACGGCCGTGCCCGGGCTCTGACTGCGGATCATCAGGGCGGCCCGGACGCCCTCGTCGGTGAAGCCGGGCGGCATCCGGACGTCGACGAGGGCGAGGTCGGGCCGGTGCTCCTCGACGGCGGCGAGCAGGCCCTCGGCGTCGCCGGTCTCGGCGGCCACCTCGAATCCGGCCATTTCCAGGACTTTGACAAGACCTATGCGCAGGAGGACGGAGTCCTCGGCGATCACAGCCCGCACGGCAGCTCCACGGTGACGACGGTCGGGCCCCCTCGGGGGCTGTTGATCAGAATGGTTCCGTCGACCGACCCTACGCGTTTGCGCAGGCCGGTCAGACCGGTGCCGCCGGCCGGGTCCGCGCCGCCGATCCCGTCGTCGGTGACGACGACGCGCAGCAGGTCGCCGCGGGGGCCGCCCGGGACGCGGGCGACGGTGACCGAACAGCGGCGGGCGCGGGCGTGTTTGGCGACGTTGGCGAGGGCCTCGGAGACGACGAAGTAGGCGACGGCCTCGACGGTGGGGCCGGGGCGTTCGGCGAGGTCCACGGTGAGTTCGACGGGCAGCGGGGCACGGGCCGCGATCCCGGAGAGGGCTGCGTCGAGCCCGCGGTCCTCCAGGACGGCCGGGTGCAGGCCCCGTACCAGGTTGCTGAGTTCCTCGATGGCCTCCTTCGCCTCGCGGTGGGCCTCGTCGATGACGGCCTTGGCCTCGGGCGGGAGGCCGGGGAGGGTGGCGCGGGCGATGCCGAGGTTCATCGCGAGGGAGACGAGGCGCTGTTGGGCGCCGTCGTGGAGGTCGCGTTCGATGCGGCGGCGTTCGATGTCGGCGGCGTCGAGCACCCCGGCGCGGCTCTCGGCGAGGTCCTCGACGCGGCGCTGGAGTTCGCGGGCCCGGTTGGGACCGAGGAGGGAGGCGGCGGCGAGGGCGTCGAGCCGGGTGAGGGCGGCGGCCAGCCAGGGCGCGGCGAGCAGCGCGACGGCGCCGCCGACGGTGAGGAGGTCGTACTGGCGGGTCCAGCCGGCCTCGGGGAGGGCGCCGTCGGAGGGGATCACCCAGACCCAGGCGTAGGCGGAGGCTCCGGCGAGACCGCCGGCCCAGGCGAGTACGACGAGGGCGGCCCCGAGGGCGGCGAGCGGGCTGACGACGAGGTGGTAGGCGTACTGGCGCCGGATCGCCTCGGAGCGCAGGCGCTCCGTCAGGCCGCGCACGGTGCGCCGGGGGTGGGTGTGGACGACGGGCGGCACGTCGAGGCCGAGCAGCGCCCGGAAGCGGCTGCGCTGGAGCCTGGTGAGCAGGGGGGTGAGCAGCAGGACGAGCAGGAGCGGGAGGCCGCTGCCGCCGGGGGCCGTGGTCAGCAGGACGAGGGCGGTGGCCAGCGGGAGCGCGGGCGGGATCGCCGCGGTGCTGAAGACCGTGTTGCGCCAGGCCCAGGCCGACCACGGGGCGTGCGCCGTGATCCAGGTGTACGAGCGCTTCAGGGCGCCCCGAGTTGCCATACCCGTACGGTAATCGCACAGGTCAGGGTGGCCGCCACCACCCTGGTGCCCGCCCGGGGGTGTAGCTGGCACCACCCCCGGTTCGGACGGTGGGGCTACTGATCGCGGGCGCGCGGGCGGACACAGTGGTGGTGTGCCCGGCGGACGGACCGCCGGCCCGGAGGGAGACCCGCAGCCATGGCCATCGCCGCCCCGCAGTTCCAGCCCCGACGCGGCGCCGCCGCACGGCGCACGCCGGCCGGGCGGGTGCGGTCCGGGTGGGCGGGCCGTATCCCCCGCCTCGCGACGGTCTTCACCGGGTGCGGGATGGCGCTGCTGCCGTGGATGGCGGTGCTGGCGAAGACGATGCCGGCGACGGCGGAGGTGTCCAACTGGTCCGCCGCCTGGATGGGCCTCGACGCGATGCTGGCCCTCGGGCTGACCGGGACGGGGCTGCTGCTGCGCCAGGGCGATCCCCGGGTCGCCCCGGTGGCGGCGGCGACGGCGGCGCTGCTGGCGATGGACGCCTGGTTCGACGTCACCACCTCGATGGGGACGGACGGTCAGGGCCTGGCGCTGCTGCTGGCGGCGGGGGCGGAGCTGCCGCTGGCGGTGGCCTGCGCGGTGGTGGCCGCGCGGCGCACCGCCTGAGCGGCGGGAGCCCCGTCCGTCGGCCCGCCCGCTACTCGATGACGAGCTCGACGGGGATGTTGCCGCGGGTGGCCTTGGAGTAGGGGCACACTTCGTGGGCCTGCTTGACGAGCAGGGCGCCGGTCTCCCCCTCCAGGGACTCCGGCAGCTCGATGCGCAGGGTCACGGCGAGGCCGAAGCCGCTCGCGTCCTGGCCGATGGAGGTCTCGGCGGTGACGGAGATGTCGCCGGTGTCGATCTTGGCCTGGCGGCCGACGAGGCCGAGCGCGCTGGCGAAGCAGGCGGCGTAGCCGGCGGCGAAGAGCTGCTCGGGGTTGGTGCCCTGACCGTTGCCGCCGAGCGCCGGGGGCATGGCGAGCGCGAGGTCGATCTGGCCGTCGGAGCTGACGGCGCGGCCCTCACGGCCGTTGGCGGTGGCGACGGCGGTGTACAGCGCGTCCATCGGGAGGTCCTTTCGCGGGGGGCGGGGCGGCCGGTGGGGCCGGCCCTCGACCACAAATAGAGCACACAATTCAGTTGTGCACAACTCAATGGCTCGCAAGTCGGCTCGGGTAGACTGGCCGGTATGACCGAGCAGCCCGGCGACACCCTCCGCGACCAGGACTTCCTGCGCCTCGACGGGCAGATCTGCTTCGCCCTGGGCGCCGCGAACCGCGCCTTCGGCGGCCTCTACCGGGTCATCCTGAAGGACCTGGAGCTCACGTATCCCCAGTACCTGGTGATGCTGGTGCTCTGGGAGCACGGCACGATGCCGGTCAAGGAGCTGGGCCGGCACCTGCGGCTGGACTCGGGCACGCTCTCCCCCCTGCTCAAGCGGCTGGAGGCGGCGGGCCTGATCCGCCGCGAGCGCAGCACCGAGGACGAGCGGTCCGTGCACGCGGTGCTCACGGACGAGGGCGCGGCCCTGCGGGAGCGGGCGGTGGAGGTGCCGCGCCGGATCGCGCGGGCCACCGGGTTCGAGCTCGGCGAGATCCGCGAGCTCCAGGAGCGCCTGGGCCGCCTGACGGCCGCCCTGGACTCGGCCGTGGAGTCCGTCGCGCGGGACTGACCTTCCGGCTCCGCCGCGCGCGACCGGCCCTTCAGCCCTGCGGGCCGCGCTCCAGCGTCGGGCGCAGGCGCTCCAGCAGGGCGTAGAGCGTCGCGCTCTCCGCCTCGTCCAGCGTGTCCAGCGCGCCGTGCGTGGCCTGCATCTCCTCGCGCACCCGCCGCATGGTCTCGCGGCCCTCCTCGGTGGCGACGACGTTCTTGACCCGGCGGTCCCTCGGCTCGGGCTCGCGCCGCACCAGCCCGCGCGCCTCCAGCCGGTCGACGATCCCGGTGACGTTCGAGGCGTCGCAGGCCAGCAGGGAGGCCAGGCCGCGCATCGGCACGGGGCCCTGGAGCTGGGCGAGGACCTTGGCCTGGGTGGAGGTCAGCCCGTACCGGGCGGCCGCGGCGGCGAAGTCCCGCCACTGCGCGGTGCCGATCGCGGCGAGCAGTTCCAGCAGCTCGAGCTTGGCGGGGCGGTGGATCGCGGTGGTGCTCATGCCCGGGACCCTACGCGAGGATCGTTGACATTATCAACCTTTTACTTGACCACCTTAAATATCTCTGGCTACCTTCGGAGAAGTACTTGATGACATAAAACATCTGCGTCCTCAAACAACCCGACGCAGGACCCCGAAGCACTGAGAAGGTCCCCGCAGCCATGAGCTCCGCCGCATCCATCCCCACAGAGGGCAAGAAGGGCAACGAGACGGTCATCGTCTTCGCCCTGAGCCTCGCCGCCATGGTCGTGTCGATGATGCAGACCCTGCCCGTCCCGATCCTGGGCCTGATCCGCAACGACCTCGGCACCTCCACCGCCAACGTCAGCTGGGTGACCACCGCCACCCTGCTGTCCGCCGCCGTCTTCACCCCGCTGCTCGGCCGCTTCGGCGACCAGCACGGCAAGAAGCCCACCCTGGTGGCCGTCCTCGGCGTGATGGTCGCGGGTTCCGTGGTCGCGGCGCTCGCCACCTCGCTTCCGCTGCTGATCCTGGGCCGGGTGCTCCAGGGCTCCGCCACCGCGATCTTCCCGCTGGCCCTGTCCGTCCTGCGCGAAGAGGTCCGTCCGCAGAAGCTCCCCGGCGCGATGGCGCTGGTCAGCGGCACCCTCGCGTTCGGCAGCGGCCTGGCGCTGGTCGCCACCGGCCTGCTGACCTCGGGCGCGGACGCCGACTACCGCAACGCCTTCTGGATGGCCACCGGCTTCGCCGCGCTGGCCCTGCTCGCCGTCCTCTTCCTGGTCCCCGCGACCCGCCACAAGACCGGCGGCCGCACCGACTTCCTCGGCGCGCTCACCCTGGGCATCGCCCTGCTGCTGCTCCTGCTGCCCATCTCGCAGGGCCACGAGTGGGGCTGGTCCTCCGCCCGCACCCTGGGCAGCTTCGCCGGCGCCGCCGTCATGACCGCCGTCTGGGTGCTGGTCGAGCGCAAGGTCGCCGAGCCCCTCGTCGACATGAAGATGTTCGTCCACCGCCCGGTGCTGATGGCCAACCTGGCCGGCATCCTCGTCGGGTTCGGCATGTTCGCGAACTTCCTCGGCGTCTCCTACCTCGTCCAGATGCCGCAGAAGCTCACCGGCTACGGCTTCGACGCCTCCATCCTGCGCGCCTCCGTCCAGTTCCTGCTGCCGGGCGCCATCGTCTCCCTGCTCGCCTCCCCCGTCGGCGGCCAGCTGGTGCGCCACCGCGGGCCGCGCCTGGCCCTCGCCGTCGCCGCCGCCCTCGGCGCGGCCGGCTTCGGATGGCTGGCACTCGACCACGGCCACACCGCCTCCGTCATCGGCGCGGGCGTCGTCGTCGGCGCGGCCGTCAGCTTCGGCTACGCCGCCATGCCCGCCGTGATCATGTCCAGCGTCCCGCACCACCAGAGCGGCATCGCCAACGGCATCAACTCCATCTCCCGCTCCACCGGCAGCGCGATCGGCAGCGCCATCGTCACCACGATCCTGGCGTCCAAGACGATCGAGCACCTCCCCCAGGGGGTTCCGCCGCTGCCGGCCGAGTCCGGATTCACCCTCACCTTCTGGATCGGCGCCGCCGCGTTCGCGCTGGTCGCGCTCATCAGCTGGCTGGGCCTGCGCTCCGGCCACGGCCCGCGCGTCGTCCAGGCGGCCGCCCCGGGCACCGCGCGGGACACCGCCCCGGAGAAGGCCGCAGAGGCCGCCGCCGCCCGCTGATCCCCGTACGCCCCGGGCCCGTTCCCCGGACGTCCCCACCGCTGCCCCCGGTCCCACGGACCGGGGGCAGCGGTGTTTCCGCAGCCGCGGGCGCCCGTCCGACGGCGTTGTCAGTGGGGCTCGCTAGTCTCCCGACATACCGCAGCCCAGCAGGTGTTGGAGCCTTCCTTCGGGCTGCGCAAGACGTTTTTCGGACAGGCGGAGGGGCACGGCTGATGGCTTGGCTGGCGTTGGACGAGGGGTACGAGGTCTCCCTCGTGGAGGGGCGGGTCGCGGTACGACGGCCCGCGGGGCGGCAGTTGAAGGCGGTCCCCAAGGCGCTGCGCGACCATCCCGAGGTGGACCGGCTGCGCCGGCTCGCCGAATGGCTCGACCGGCACGAGGCCGCCTGCGTGGCCCAGGTGGACGCCTGGATGGTCTCCTCGCTGCCGGTGCCCACCGCCCTCCTGGCCCGGGTCTGGCGCGACGAGGCCTGGCGGTCCGCCCTGCGCGACCTGGCCGTCGTCGGCGACACCGACCCCGACGAGGCGGGCTTCCTGCGCGACGCCACCGACGCCGGCGAGCTCAAGGTGGTCAACCTCGACGGCGAGACCGTACGCCTCTCCCCGCGCACGGTGACCCTGCCGCACCCGGTGCTGCTCCCCGACCTGGACGACGTACGGGAGTTCGCGGCCGAGCTGGACATCACCCAGCGCGTGGAGCAGATCCACCGGGCGACCTGGACCCGGCCCGGGGACCTCAAGGACTCCGCCACCGAGGTACGGGACTACGCGGGCGGGAAGTTCCCCTCCCGCTTCAGCCTCGCGGCCCGCGCCACCGGCCTCGGCTACCGCGTCTCCGGCGGCTACGCCACCGGCCGGGTACGCGACGGCGGCCGGACGCTGGAGGCGGCCGTGTGGATCGGCGAACCCTACTGGGAGGACGAGTCGGAGACCGGCGCCCTGAGCTGGCACGACGAGGAGGGCCGGGCCGTACGGCTCGGCGAGGTCGGACCGGTGGCCTGGTCCGAGGGGATGCGGATGGCCGCGGCGCTGTACGCCGGGCGCAAGATCGAGGAGGGCGGGAACGCATGAGCACCGAGACCACCGACGTAACGGCCGGGACGGACGCGGACGCCGCCGGCGCCCGCACCGCGAGCGCCGGACTCCTCGCCGCCGGCGCGGTCCTGCCCGCCGGCACCGCCGACGCGGGCCCCGGGGCCGTCCCGCTGACCGCCCGGGCGTACCGCCACCCGACGCTCGGCGACGAGCGGGTCGTCGTCCGGCTCGCCGCGGCCGAACTGGGCGCCGCCGAGGACCTCGCGGCCGGCTTCCTGGGCCTCGTGCCGGAGGGCGCGCCCGCCGTCGTGGGCCTCGGCCGACGGCAGGCGCTCGGCTTCCCCGAGTGGGTGCTGGTGCACCACCCCGAGGACGGCCACCACGCCCTCGCCCTGGTCCCCGAACTGGACCGGCTCGCCCGGCAGGCGAAGACCAAGCCCAAGGCCGCCCTCGACGCCTGCACCGAGATCTCCGAGCGGCTCGCCGCCTCCCTCCCGCACTTCCTGCCCGTCTTCCAGGAGCAGGCCGCGCGCGTCTTCCTCGCCGTCGAGAACACCACGTACGCCGCCCAGCTCTTCGGCCGGGCCCGCGCCGCCGAGGCCCGCTACGGCCTGGCCGTCGACGAGGACCGGCTCGACGCCGTCTTCCTGGAGTTCGCCCTGGCCGGCGCCCTGCCGGTGAAGGTGCTCACCGGCTACGGCAAGGAGCTCGCCCGGCGGGTCTCCCCCGCCGAGGCCTTCAGCCGCTTCCGCCGCCTGTGCGTACGCCGCACCGCGGGCGGGCTCCCGCCGTCCGCGCAGGCCACGACCGAGCTGCGCCGGCTCGCCCGCGCGGCCGGGCTGACCGGAGGCGTGCCCGAGCAGGAGTACCTGGCCGAACTGCTGCCGCTGCCCGCCACCCTGCGGGCGGCCGCCGGCTGGTGGAAGTCCCACCGCACCGCGCTCGTCGCACTGGCCCGGCGGGTGCCGTCGGTACGGGGCACCCTGCTCGGCATGGTGCCCGGCGGTACCGGCGAGGCGGGCGAACTGGCCGCGATGTGGCTGGAGGTGCTGGAGGAGTCCGGTGCCACCGCCGGACTGACCGACGCCACCCTGCCCGGGGAGCAGCGCTCCCCCGACGGCACCGCCGGCTGGCTGGAGCGCTTCCACACCGCCCGGCAGGCGGGCTGGGGCACCCCGCCCGCCCTCCCGGCCCTGCTGGAGCTCGTCACCCGCTGCGCCGGCCCGCTGCGCGCCGAACTCGCCCTGCCCGGCCGCGAGCAGGGCCTGCGCCTCGGCCTCCAGGACGTCAACCTGCTCGACCTGCTGCTCTCCCTGGACCTGCCCGTCGCCGCCCCCGCGGACGGTTCCCACGCCGTCCTGGGCCTGGAGGCCTGGCACAGCTCGGAGAACCCCCGCGACCTGCGGGCCCTGTGCGCCGACGTACGGATGCGCCCGGCGTTCCTGCGCACCCTCGACCGGTGCAACGGCCACATGTCGGGGGGCCGCGAGACCGTGCGCCGGCTCGCCGTCACCCCCGGCAGCGCCCCGCTGCTCGCCGACTGGGTCCGCGAGGTGGCCGCCGCGTCCACGGCGACGGCCCTGCCCGACCTGCCCGAGGCGATCCGCCGGCTGACCTGGCTGCCCTCCGAGGCCCTGGCCCTGGCCCCGAAGGAGGTGGCCGAGGCCGCGGCCGCCGACCTGGACGAGGTCCTCGCCCGCACCCTGCGCGGCGGCCTGTTCGAGGAACTGGTCTGGCCCGCCTGGGAGAGCGCCGTCCGCGAGCTGACGCCCGGCCGGGGCCGGGGCCACCTCACCGTCATGGACGCCTGGCCGCAGGTCATCGTCGCCAACTCCACTCAGGTCCGCGTCATCGACGCCGACTCCACGCTCGTCACGCACGACCTGCGGGTCCCCTCCGGCAACAACCGGCAGCTCGGATTCCACTACACCGACGGGGACCTGCTCGTCTTCTGGGCCACCTACAACGGCCCCGTCGAGGGCTACTGGCTCAGCGCCCCCGACGAGGTCCTCACCCTGGACTCCTCGGCCACCTACTGGTCGATGCGCTCCGGGCACACCGGCCTGCCGCTGCCCGGCGGCGGCCGCACCACCGGCCACGGCGTCCTGCACCGCGGCGACAGCCGGATCCCGGCCGAGCGGCCCGTCATCTGCGACGGGACCTCGTACTGGGCGTGGGAGTCCGGCCACGACGGCGACCACGGCTGGGCCGAGTACGACCCGGCCACCGGCGCCACCGGCCGGCGTTCGACGCCCGCCTTCCTCGCCGACGCCCTGCACGGCCACCCGCAGGGCACCACCCTGCCCGACGACGTCGGCCAGAACTGGCTGCGGCCCGCCCCGGCCGTGGCGGACTCGGTGCTGGGCGCCCCCGCAGGCGGACTCCTGGGCTGGCGCGCCGTACGCGTCCCCGGCCACGGCTGGGAGGGCCGGGACCCGGCCGGCGTCCGGGTCGGCGTCCCCGAGGGCGGCGCCCGGCCGCACGCGGCCGTCCGGCTGCCCGGTGACGAGCGGCCCCGCGCCCTGACGAACGACTGGCGGACCCTCGCCCTCAGCGACCCCGAAGGGGCCGTCACCGCCCGGACCACCGCCCACCACCACGGCGGCCCGCAGGCGGCCGGCGAGGCCGAACTCCCGCCGCTCCCCTACTGGTACTGCCTGCGCCCCCGCGACCCCGAGGGCTCGCGGGCGCTCCGCTCCCTGGACGCGGCGACCGCCGGAGCACTGCTCAAGGCGGCCGCCGAGGCCGAGAAGCGCGAGGAACTGCCCGCGCTGGTCCGCGAGGCCCTGCCCGCGGTCAGCGCACCCGCGCTGATCGGCGGGGTGGCCGACGCGGTCCGCGCCGCGCTGGTCCAGCGCAAGGCCCTGGCCCGGGTGGCGCAGTCGCTGGCCGGCCGCGCCGCCCGGCCGAAGCAGCCCGTGGACCGCGGGCCCGCCGACCAGCTGCTCGCCGCCGCCCTGCACGGGCTGACGGGCGTCCCGTACCACCGCTACTACGGCGGGGAGGCCTCCGCGACCTTCGCCCTGCTGCGCGGGATGCGGACGGCCGCCGCCGACACCGCCGCCGAGGCGGTGCCGGGCCGGCTGCACGTGGACGTGCCGAAGCTGGCCGCGTCCTCGCTGCCCTGGGCGGGGCTGTTCCTGGAGGCGCCCGCCGCCGTCGCCTACCGCGCGGTCGCGGGCGCCACGGGAGCCACCGGGGAGCAGCGGGCCGCCCTGCTCCGGGCGCTGTCCGAGGTGGACGGCCTGGGCCTGGCCTCGGCCGCGGCCTCCGCCGCGCACTGGCGGCGGCTGACGGTGCGGATCGACACCGGCCGGCTGCTGGGCGCCGACGGCCGGGAGCGGGGCAAGGGCGGCAGCCACCGCGCGGTGCTGCCGCTCGGCGGCGGAGCCCTGCTCGTCCTCGACGAACAGGTCAGGGAGGACCCGCGCGGGCGGGAGTTCGCCGCCCTGCTGCACGACCCGGCCGGCGCCTTCGCGGTGCCCGCGCCCTACACCGGCGTCGGCCCGGCGGCCACCGTCGGCGACCCCGAGCGGGGGGCCGGCTGGCTGGAGGCGTTTCTCAAGGAGGCCGGCGCACGCGGACCCGCGCCGTGGTTCCCCGAGGCCGCGGCGGAGTTCGGCCGGCTGACCGGGGTGTCGGCCGCCACGGCCGCGCTGGTGGTCGCGGGCCTGCCGCACCTGGAGACGTACGAACGCGGCTTCCTGCCCGCCGAGACGCGCACGCTCCTCGGCGTCAAGGCCACCGAGGCCGCGCACGCCCGCGACGGGCTCCGCGAGCTCACCCCGGCCGTCCGGCGCGAACTGGTCGCGGCGCTGCTGCCCGCCGACCCGGCGCGGCTGTGGACGGACGGGCCCGACGCGGAGGCCGCCGCGCGGGTGTGGATCCGGCGCGCGGGACGCCGTACGCCGGTACCCGAGTGGCTGCTCGCCGAGGCCGGCAAGGGGGTGCGCGCGAGCTGGGCCGCGCACCACGCGCTGCCCGCGCTGCTGGACGCCGCGGCCTCCCCGGTGCTGTCCGCCGACACCGCCTGGGCCGTCAAGGGGGACCGCGCCGAGCCGGTGGTGGCGGGGGCGCGCCCCTTCGACGCCGGGGTGCTCACGAGCGCGGTGGGCTTCGCGGCCTGGCTCGCGCACCGGCTGCCCGCCGGGCACCCCGTACGGTCCTGCCTGCCGCCCGCGCTGACGGCCGTACGGCAGCGGCTGGCCTCGCCCGAACTGCTGCTGAGCGTGGGCCACTACCTGCACCTGCCCGAGTTCCGCACGGCGGCCGGCACCCCGACCGAGACCGGGGAGGGGTACGAGCGGTACGGCGCGGTGGTGCTGGCCACGCAGGACGACCGGCCGCTGCCCGCGCTGCGCACCGCGCTGCTCGACTCGACCGGGTCCGACCCGTACCTGCCGCTGCTGCGCGGCACCGGCCAGCTGCCCTCCGCGACGGAGACGGCGCTGCGCCTGGTCCACGACCCGGTCTTCGCCGCGCTGCTCGCCGACCCGGGGGCTCCGGTGGCGGGGTCGGTGGACGGGGAGGGCACCTGGTGGCCGCAGGACCCGGGCCGCAGCGTCCCGGAGCTGGTGGCGGAGGTGTCCGGGGAGTACGGGCTCGGCGCGGACGCGGCCGTCCTCTACCTGGCGCTGCTCGCGATGCCCGACCCGACCGACCGGAACACGGCCCGCTGGACGGGCTGGAAGCCGGCCCGGCTGAGGGCCGCCCGGGCGGAGCTGGCCGCCACGGACCTGGTGGTGTCGGCCACCCGGAGCCGGGCCGGGCGCTCCCTGTTCCTGCCCGGCCCGTGGGCCGAGCCGGCGTCGCCCGCGCTGCCCGTCGAGCAGTGGAAGCTGCCGATGTACGCCGTGGCCCCGGACGGCCAGGCGGTGCTGGGCGTGCTGGTGCCCGCCGAGCCACGGTGACCATGCGGTAGAGGGTCACCGACTGGTCGGCGGCGTGGCCGAACTCCCCGGCCGCCTCCGCCGTCGGCGCGGGGCTGCTCGACATCGCGGCCGTGGTCCTGGTGGTGT
>NZ_JBFBGN010000107.1:0-24467 GCF_040684675.1 Streptomyces sp. NPDC089915
GCTGCCGGTGGCTCTCGCCCGAGGAGGTGCGCCGGCGGTTCACCCCGGAGGCCATCGCCCTCCTCCAGGCGGCCGGCAGCCTGAGGGACGGCCAGCTGTGGAGCTGCTCCGGCGGCGGCACCGGCAACGGCTGGGGTCCGCTGCCCCCGCGCGACGACCGGACCGTCTGATGACCCACCCGTCCGGTACCCGCCCCGCACCCGGCCCCGGGACCGCGCCCGTCTTCACGGCCCGCGAGCGGGAACTCCTGGGCCACCTCGCCGAGGGGGCCACCGACCGCGCCATCGCCCACCGCATGGCGCTCAGCCCCCACACCGTCGACACCTACCTGCGCCGCCTGCGCCACAAGACCGGCACCAGCAACCGCATCCAGCTCGCCATCGTGGCCCACACCTCCCTGCGCCTGGCCTGAGGGGCGGTCACCCGGCGTGCCGGGAGAGCCCTCACCGCCGGGCCGCCCCCAGTGCCGTCAGGGCGCGGGTGACCGCCTCGGCCTGGTGAGTGACCCCGGCGAGGTTGGGGTGCAGGACCGTGCAGGCCTCGCCCCGGGCGGGGATCAGCCGGCACAGCTCGGACGGGGCGTCCCGCTGGCCGCCCTCCCCGGTCAGGTCGTCCTTGATGCCGTACATCCAGCGCTGCCCGTCTGCCGCGCACACCCCGTGCCCCGTGCCGGCGGAGTAGGTGTCCACGAACACCGCGCCGGCCCGCCCGGCCTCTTCGCGCAGCAGGGTGTTGACCCGTCGCTCCTGGGAGTCCAGCCAGGGCATGTCCCCCTTGGCGACCGTGCCCAGCTGGGGCCAGCTGCCCCAGCGGCAGCCGCCCGCCTCGGCCACGACGGCCGGATAGCCGACCACCGCCACCTTCGCGCGCGGTGCGCGGGTCCGGATCTCCCGCAGCAGGGTGGCGAAGTCGGCCCGCAGCGCGGTGAACCGTCCCTCCAGGGCGGTGGCCGCCGCGCCGCCCGCGTAGTGCGTGGAACAGGGGCTGCCCAGCCCGAAGGCCGCGAGCCCCCGCTCGACGCACTTCTGGACGATGTCGGCGAAGCCGACGGAGTTGCCCCCGAGCCCGACCGTGACCAGGTCGGTCCCGGCGGAGACGGCCCGGACCTGGGGCGGGCGCGGCGCCCAGCCGCCCTTGGGCGGTACGGACGGTGGGCCGCTCATGTCGGTCTGCGGCTCCAGCGCGCCGGCTCTGACCTCGGCGCCGGAGCAGGTCACGTCGGTGAGCCGGACCTTCAGCCGGGCGGCGGTCTGCCGGGGGTAGTTCACTGCCGAGCGGCCGCAGCCGTCGCCCTCGGCCCAGGGGCGGACGAAGGCGCCCGCGCTGTAGGAGTCGCCGAGGGCGACCCAGTTCAGCGGGGGAGCCTCGGCGGCCGCCGCGGGGGCGAGTGCGGCGGCCGCCGCCGCGAGGGCGGTGGCGGCGGCGAGTGCGATGCGGGTGGCGGCGTTCACGGCTACGTCCTTCCGTCGGCGCCGGTCGACCCTTTCGACCAGCGGCTATGACGTAACGTAGCGTGCTCGGTTACGGAGAGTAGCCAATCTGCGCGTAAACCACCCCTTGGAGTGGTCGTCTGAGCGGTTGCCCCCGGGGGCTACTGCCCGCCGTGGGCGCGGGTGATGAGGTCCGTCGCGACCTCCAGGGCCGCCAGCCGGGTCGCCTCCGGGTCGGCCTCGTCCACGTGCTGGAGGAACATCATCCCCGCGTGCAGCGTGAACAGGGCGCTCACGCAGCGCACCTGGTCCGCCAGCGGCCCGTCCTCCGTGCGCAGCAGCTCGACCAGGGTGAAGATGCGCTTCTTGACGGTCTCCCCGATGCTCAGCTCGCGCATCGTCGCCTGGTTCTCGTGCATGAACCGGTACAGCTGCGTGCCGGCCACCATCGCCTCGCTGTAGCGGCGCAGCATCTCGCGCTTGGTCTCCAGCGTCCTCGGCTGTTCCTGCGCCCATTCGATCAGCTCGTCGATGGGCCGCGTGCGGTCCTCGAAGACGCTGATGATGATGTCTTCCTTGGTCTTGAAGTGGTAGTAGAGCGCCGCCTTCGTGACCTCCAGCCGCTCCGCGATCTCGCGCAGCGAGGTCTTCTCGTACCCCTGCTCGGCGAAGAGCTCCAGCGCGACGTCCTGGATGCGCTGGCGCGTGTTCCCGCGCCTGACCTGCGGTCCCGTGCCGCTGGAGCTGCTGGACATGTGTCTCCCCACG
The DNA here is from genome assembly GCF_040684675.1 of Streptomyces sp. NPDC089915. Lineage (NCBI taxonomy): Bacteria > Bacillati > Actinomycetota > Actinomycetes > Kitasatosporales > Streptomycetaceae > Streptomyces > Streptomyces sp. NPDC089915. The sequence continues at coordinate 2,199 of NZ_JBFBGN010000107.1, forward strand.
AACTTACTTGACGCCCGGCTAGTGACGGGTCTACCTTCCCCAGTGTAGTGAACTAGCCGGGCGGCAAGTAAGTGCCCGCGCAGGGATTGAAGAGATCGGTGTCACGGGGAGTGGACATGAGCGACGCAGTCAAGCAGGCCGGGAGCGCGGAGGAGGTGAAGCCGCGCAGCGTTCGCGTCGTCCTCATGGCGCTCATGATCGCCATGCTGCTCGCCATGCTCGACAACATGATCATCGGCACCGCGATGCCGACCATAGTCGGCGAGCTCGGCGGCCTCGAACACCTCTCCTGGGTGGTCACCGCCTACACCCTGGCCACCGCCGCCTCCACCCCCATCTGGGGCAAGGTCGGCGACATGTACGGGCGCAAGGGCTCCTTCCTCACCTCGATCGTCATCTTCCTGGTCGGCTCCGCGCTCAGCGGCATGGCCCAGGACATGGGCCAGCTGATCGGCTTCCGCGCCATCCAGGGCCTGGGCGCCGGCGGTCTGATGGTCGGCGTCATGGCGATCATCGGCGACCTGATCCCGCCCCGTGAGCGCGGCAAGTACCAGGGCATGATGGCCGGCGTGATGGCCCTCGCCATGATCGGCGGCCCGCTGGTCGGCGGCACCATCACCGACCACATGGGCTGGCGCTGGTCCTTCTACATCAACCTCCCGCTCGGCGCCGTCGCCCTCGCGATGGTCACCGCGGTCCTGCACCTGCCCAAGAAGACGGGCCAGGGCGAACGGCCGAGGATCGACTACCTGGGCGCGGCCCTGCTGACCGTGGCCATCACCTCCACCGTCCTCGTGACGACCTGGGGCGGCACCGAGTACGCCTGGGGCTCCGCGGAGATCGTCGGCCTGATCGCGGTCGGCGTCCTGTCCATCGCCGCCTTCCTCTGGGCCGAGACCAAGGCCGCCGAGCCGGTCATGCCGCTGCACATCTTCCGCAGCCGCAACTTCACCCTGATGTCCGTCATCGGCTTCCTCGTCGGCTTCGCCATGTTCGGCGGCGTGCTCTACCTCCCGCTCTTCCAGCAGGCGGTCCAGGGCGCCTCCGCCACCAACTCCGGCCTGCTGCTCCTGCCGATGCTGCTCTCGATGATGGTCGTCTCGCTCGTCGTCGGCCGCATCACCACCAGCAGCGGCAAGTACAAGGTGTTCCCGATCGTCGGCGGCGCCCTCATGGTCGTCGGGCTCTTCCTGCTCGCCACCATGGACACCGGCACCTCGCGCCTGGTCTCCGGCGTGTACATGGCCGTCCTCGGCGCCGGACTCGGCTTCCTGATGCAGATCACCATGCTGGTCGCGCAGAACAGCGTCGACATGAAGGACATGGGCGTCGCCTCCTCCTCGGCCACCCTCTTCCGCACCCTCGGCGGTTCCTTCGGCGTGGCCCTGATGGGCTCCCTGTTCACCTCCCGGGTCACGGACACCATGTCCGAGCGCCTCGGCCCGCAGGCCGCCCACGCCGCCGGCTCCGCCCAGCTCGACGCGGCCAGCCTGGCCAAGCTGCCCGAGGCCGTCCGCGACGCCTACCAGCACGCGGTGGCCGCCGGTACGCACTCGGCGTTCCTGCTCGGCGCGGTGATCGCCGTACTCGGCTTCGCGCTCGCCTGGTTCGTCAAGGAGGTCCCGCTGCGGGGCGCGGGTCCGGCCCAGGCCGGCGGCGCCGACGACGCCAAGGCCGCCTCCTCCCCGGCGGACTCGTTCGCGCACTGACGCGCACGGCTCCAGAGCACGCCCCAAGAGGCGGGTGGGGTCCGGGTTCTCCCGGGCCCCACCCGCCTCTTCGCGTGTCTGAGGAGGCCCGAGGGGCATCCGGGTCCACCGTGGCTAAAAAGGACTAAAGTCCTCATTACCTGGAATTTATGGGGCAATTGAGGGGAACCTTCTCAGGTTCGAAGGCGTCCTGATCCACATGACGCGCACGCAGAAGCACAGCCTCCGAGCCCGGATAGCCGTCGCCGCCTCGGCCGCGGCCGTCGCCGCCACCGTCTGGGGGGTCACCGTCCTGGTCCCCGCCGGTGACGACCACTCCTCACCCCGCCATGACAACGCGTCACGTCAGAGCGGTGCGCCGGACGACGGGAAGCCGGGCGGCGCCGGCGCGACGCCCTCCCCCTCCTCCGGCGTGCCCGAGGACATCGCCCACGCCTCCGAGGCCGGCGGGAACGCCGTCAACATCACCATCGACGACGGCCCCGACCCCCGCTGGACCCCGCAGGTCCTCGACGTCCTGGCCAAGTACGACGTGAAGGCCGTCTTCTGCATGATCGGCCCGCAGGCCAAGGCCCACCCCGACCTGGTCAAGAAGGTCGTCGCGGCCGGACACCGGCTCTGCGACCACACCATGGACCACGACACCACGATGGCCGCCAAGCCCGTCGCCTACCAGCAGGCGCAGATCCTCGACGCGAAGAAGCTGATCGAGGAGGCCGCGGGCGGCGGCGCGAAGGTCGAGTACTACCGCGCCCCCGGCGGGGCGTTCACCCCCGACAGCCGGCGCATCGCCGCGGCCGCCGGGATGCGCCCGCTCGGCTGGAACGTCGACACCAAGGACTTCGGCAAGCCCGGCACCGCCGCCATCGTCGCCAACGTCAAGCGCGAGATGGGCAACGGCCCCACGATCCTCTTCCACGACGGCGGCGGCGACCGCCGCCAGACCGTCGCCGCCCTCGACCAGGTCCTGGGCTGGCTGCGGGACCAGGGGCGGCCGACCGGCTTCCCGGTCCGCACCGCCCCCTGACCGCCCCCGCCCTGACACGCCGTCGACCGGCGAACGGGTGACGGTCGGCGCCCCGGCCCCGCACGCGGTGTTCCCTGGTCGCGCACGCAAACCCGTACACCCAGGAGGCCACCGTGATCCCCGCCGACCAGCTCACCGACCCCGCCGTCCGTGCCTTCGTCGCCGCCGTCAACGCGGGCGACCGGCAGGCCTTCGCCGCAGCCCTGACGCCCGGCGCGACCATGTCCGACGACGGAAGCGACCGCGACCTGGACGACTGGGCCGACCGCGAGATCTTCTCCTCCAACGGCCGCATGGACGTCGAGTCCGAGGCCGACGGCGGCCGCGCCCTCGTCGCCGACTACCGCAACGACACCTGGGGCGCGATGCGCACCGCCTGGCGGTTCACCGTCTCCGACGGCCGCGTCAGCCGCTTCGAGACCGGCCAGGCCTGAGCACCCGGCCCGCGCCGCCGCACCCGGCCCGCGCCGCCGCCCCCGGGCTACAGCCCCCGCGCCACCTCCAGCACCGCCGCCGTCAGGGGCCCGTTCTCCGGGGCCAGCCCGCCCGGGAAGCCGAAGCGGCGGCGGGTGTAGCCGTACGCGATCCCCGTCACCGGGTCGGCGAAGCCGTTGGCGCCCGCCGCACCGCAGTGCCCGAAGGCCTCCGGGCCCACCGCGTGCTGCTTCTCGAAGCCCAGCCCGAAGTGGTCCGCCTCCGGCACCACCGCGTCCTGGCCCGGGGTGTGCAGCCGCGCCACCTCGGCCGCCGTCCGCGGGGTCAGCAGCGCCGGCAGGCCGTTCAGCCCGCTGATCGCGGCCGCGTACAGGGCCGCCACACCGCGCGCCGTGCCGACGCCGCCCGCCGAGGCCGGGCCGAGGACCTTCACCTTGGGGTGGTTGGCGTACGCGACCATGTCCATCGGCGGCTCGACGTGCATGTTGAACGCCGTCCGCATCAGCTCCGGCATCGGCCCGCCCGAGGTCAGCAGCTCCAGCTGCGCCGGCGTCGGCAGCATCTCCAGCACCGGCTTCCAGCGGCCCTCCAGCGCCTCCGGCAGGCCCATGTACAGGTCCAGCCCGTACGGCGCCCGCACCCGCTCCTCGTAGACTTCCTGGAGCGAACGGCCCGTCACCCGGCGGACCACCTCGCCGGTCAGCGCGCCGATCACGAAGGCGTGGTACCCGTACGCCGTGCCCGGCTCCCAGTGCGGCTTCTGCCCGGCCAGCGCGGCCGCCACCAGGGCGTCGTCCGCGATCAGCTCGTACGAGAACTCCTCGACGGCGATCAGCCCGGAGCCGTGCGCCACCAGCTGCCGCACCGTCAGCCGCTCCTTGCCGTCGCCCTTGAACTCGGGCCAGTACTCCACCACCGGGGCGTCCAGGTCCAGTACGCCCTCCTGCGCCAGCAGCGCCACCACCAGGTGGGCGGCGCCCTTGGTGATGGAGAAGACCCCGCTCAGGGTGGCCCCGTCGGTGTCCTCGCCGCCCCACAGGTCCACCACGGTCCGGCCGTGGCGGCGCACCGCCAGCTGGGCCTCCGGGGAGTGCGGCTCCGCCGCCACGAAGGCCTCGAACGCCTCCCGGACCGGCTCCCAGCCCGGCTCCACCGTCCCCTGAATCAACATGCTCATGACATCCCCCGCAACTTTCCTGGACCGATCCGTCGTTCGCGGCACAGACAACCAGAGCCGATCGGCTCATATGCACGACGTGGCCGGAATCTGTCACCTGTGCCCCCGCGCCCCGCTCACGTACGGGTGAACGCGCACGCGCCGACGTTCCGGCCCGCCCCGGGGACCGTTGGACGGGGCATGAAGCGCACCCGCACCGCCGCTCTCACCGTCGCCGCCGTCGCGGCCCTCACCCCCGCCCTCGGCCAGGCGGCCGCCACCGCCGCCGACGGCAAGGGCAACCTCCCCCAGGACCCGGTCGGCAGTGGGAAGGCGTGGAGCAAGGACCAGAAGCACAAGGTGGAGGGGGAGGCCCGCTTCCACCCGGGCGTGCAGTACGAGACCGTCACCCGGCCCGGCTCCGAGGCCGCGCCCGAGTGGGAGCGCAAGGTCGGGGACCCGAACACGCTGGCCTGGATGCCCTCGTACGAGTTCGCCTGGACGGTCTCGGACGTGCTGGTCAACAAGGGCCTGACCACGAAGAACGGCAAGCACGCCATCACGGTGCACGCCGTGCTGCGCGACGCGCGGGACACCGTGGTCGCGGAGGTGGACAAGAAGCTGACCGGGCAGGCCGCCACGGGCCGGCAGAAGGTCGCGGGCGGAAAGCGGATCGCCTGTGACACCGGTGACTACACGGTGGAGTGGACGGTCGACCGCCCCGGCTACGCCAAGGTCGGCGGCACGCTGCGCTGGAACTCCAGCTGCGAGCAGTACCGGACGGCGTTCGCCGCGGAACGTGCCGGGAAGTAGCCGCGGGGGATCCCCGTGGACGGACGGGGACCGGGAGGCAGGAGGCCTGCCGCCCTGCGCGCCTTGTGGGCGCTCGTCGGGCGACGCGGCCACGGCTCTTGGATCAAGTGCCGTCGGCCATTCTGCCGTACGGGAAGGGGCGCGACGGGGGTCGAAGGTCCCGTCTCCGCCGGTTTTCAGCCGTTCTTCTTGGCCTCGTTCGCCTTCGACGCGATGCCCTCCAGGACGGCCTTCGGGTCGCCGTTGGGGTCGAGCGCGTGCCCGATGCTGCGCTTGATGGTGTCGCTGACGGTCACCCAGGACGGGTCGTTGACCGGGTAGAGCTGCGCGCCGCGCAGGGCGGTCAGGAACTGCTCGTCGTTGCGGTCGAGGCCGCCGCCCGAGGGGGTGCGGGAGGCCGAGACCGTCGAGGGCAGCAGGTGGTAGCGGCCGGCGAAGTCCGACAGGTTCTTGTCCTGGTACACGAAGTCCAGGAACTTGCCGATCTCCTCGCCCTTCCCGTTCTGCTTGAACGCCATCATCCAGTCGGCCACGCCGACGGTCGGCGGGGTCTCGCCCGTGCCGAGGTTGTCCGAGATGGGCATCGGGACGGCGTTGACGGTGATGCCCTTGGCGCGGGCCTCGTGCAGCAGCGAGGGGTAGCCGTTGACCATGCCGACCTCACCGCGCAGGAACGCGGCGAAGGCGTCGGCGCGGTTGAACTGCGACGGCGGGGTCGGGCCGGTGAGGCCCGGGGAGACCAGCTTCTCCTTCAGCCAGCGGAAGGTCGCGATGTTCTGGTCGGAGGCCAGGCTGTAGTTGCCGCTGCTGTCGGCGTACCCGCCGCCGTTGCTGAGCTCCCAGATCATCGCCTCGGCGTGCGCCTCCTCGGGGCCCAGCGGCAGCGCGACCGGGTACTTCACGCCCTTGTCCTTGAGCGCCTTGGCGTCGGCCGTGAGGTCGGACCAGGTCTTCGGCGGGGAGGTGATGCCGGCCTGCTTGAACAGGGCGTCGTTGTAGAAGAGCAGACGGCTCGACGCCACGAACGGAAGGCCGTAGAGGGTGTTGCCGACGGAGCCGGCCTCGGCGAGCGGCTGGAGGAAGTTCGCCTCGGCGCTGATCGAGAGCAGTTCTTCCGCGGAATAAAGCTTTCCCTGGGCCGCGAAGTCCGAGTAGGAGCCCATCAGGGCCATGTCCGGCGCATTGCCGGCCTTGACCATACGGGAGACCTCGCGGTCGATGTCGGCCCAGGGCAGGAGCTGTACCTGGACCTTGATGCCGGGGTTGGCGGCGGTGAAATCCTTTGTGACCTTGTCCCAGAAAGTCTTGGAGCTGGTGGCCGCGGTGTCACCGTATTCGGCGGCCACCAGACGCAGCGTGCCACTGTCGCTGCTGGCGCCGCTATCGGAAGATCCGCAGCCGGACAGGGTTACGAGCAGACCGAACACGGTTGCCGTGGCGGCCGCGCCGAACATTCTTCGTCGCACGGGTGGATACCCCTGATTTTCTTTTGAGTCCCGTTATTACTTATGAGTTGCTCCGGGCTGGGGTGTCCCGCCGTGGCCCGTCCTGGCCGGAATTCTCTCCTGAGGGCGGCGGAGTTGTTTCCATTGGGTCGGCACTTGTGTTCAATGCTCCAAAACCGCTTTTCTCCCTTTGTGTTTTCGAATATGTCGCGCCGGAATGGGACGCGCGTAGACATGCCGAAAAGCCCGTTTCCTTCCGGAAACGGGCTGCGGGGGTGGCTACCGGGGGTGCGGGTGGATCAGTCGGCGAACTCGCCGGCGTACGGGTCGGGCTCGCCCGTCTCGGGGTTGCGGCCCTCCTGCCAGCGGCGCTGGGCCTTGCGCCAGTGCACGAAGCTGAGGTGGCCGGCGTCCCAGAAGGTGATGCCGACGGGGCTCACGTCGAACTCGTCGGAGCACATCCGCAGCAGGAACTCGGCCATGCCGTACGGGTACACCGCGAAGGTCTCGGCGGTGTGCCGCCCGACGACCAGGACCGGCCAGCGGTCCGGGTCGGGGTCGGTGGTGAGCCAGCACAGGATGTCGGCGCCCGCGGTGACCCCCCAGGCGATGATCGACTCGGGGTCCACGTCGAAGGCGGCCCGGCCGCCCCCGGCCTCCCAGGCCTGCCGGGCGTTGGCGGTCTCCTCGGCCATCTCCGCGGGGTCCCACTGGAGCCCGGGCTTCGGCAGGGGCAGCAGGACGCCGGCCTCTCCGTTGATGGACCCGGCGCCGAAACGGCCCATGAACGCGACGAAGTCGGAGGGGAAGCGGGTCCCCCAGACCGCCTCGGCCGTCTGCCAGTCGACGTCCTCGTCGGCACCGTGCGTCGCCGGCATGATCTGCTCCAGCGCCTTGATCCGCGCGTTCTCCGTCATGCCCGCCGCTCCCCTGACGCCCCACGTCAACCGCCCCAACCTACCGCCCGCAAGCGCCGTGACCTAGGGCCGGTCGAGACGCTCCACCGAGACGCTGGCGCCGACCCGCAGCCCCCAGGCCGCCATGGCCCCCGCCTCCGCCTCCAGGACGTGCCGGGCGCGCGGGCGGGGGAGGCCGAGGCGGCCCGGGGGCATGGTGGTGAGGGCGATGACGCGCAGGCGGCGGTCGAGGTAGGCGACGTCGATGGGGAACCGCATCCGGAAGGTGTGCACGGAGGCGGCGGGGGTGAGGAGGAGCGCCCCCTCGACGCCGTCCCGGCCGAGGAGGCCGCGGGTGCGGGCGCGGTAGGAGGCGGCGATCTCCAGGGGGAGGGCGGTGGTCGGGGTGCGCAGGGTCGCGGCGCCGTCCTGATAGGCCATGCGGCCACCCTAGGCTCGGCCGCCCGGCGGGGCCGGGGGATTCGCCGCAAACGCCGGCGGGGCCGAAACCGGTCCCGCTACCTTCGGCGGATGGGCGTAGTCGTGATCGTTCTCGCCGCCGCGTACGGCGCGGCCGTCGGGTCCGGGCTGCCGCGGGCCGCCTACCGGCTCTCCGTCGAGCCCGGTGAGCCCTGGCGTGCGCACCACCCCGACGGGCGGCCCCTCGCGGGCTGGTTCGGGGCCGGGGGAGCGGGGCCCCGCCGGGCGCCCGCCGGGGTCTGCGCGGCCGTGTGCGGGGTGCTGGCGGCCGCCGGCGGGCTCCGGCCCGAGACGGCGGTGTTCGTCGGGCTGGCGCCGCTCGTCGTCCTGCTCGGGATCGTCGACCTCGCCGTCCACCGGCTGCCCGACGTCCTGACCCTGCCCCTGGCCGGAGCCGCCGCCGCCCTGCTCGGCGCGGCCGCCCTCCTGCCCCGCGCCGCGGGCAGCTGGCGGGGGGCCCTGCTCGGCGGGGCCGCGCTCGGGGCGGCGTACCTGCTGCTGTTCCTGGTCAACCCCGCCGGCATGGGCCTCGGGGACGTCAAGCTCGCGCTCCCGCTGGGGGTCGCTCTTGGGTGGTACGGGTGGGGGGTATGGGCCGCCGGGGCCTTCCTCGGGCTGCTCTACGGGGCCCTGTACGGCCTCGCCCTGCTGCTGACCAGCCGCGCGACCCGCAAGGACGGCTTCGCGTTCGGGCCCTTCATGGCCGCCGGAGCCCTCACCGGAGTGCTCCTGGGCGGATTCGGAGCGTAATCATTTCGCGCCGATGCACGCAGGACGCTTTACGAAGGGTTATGGTGGAACCCCCCCCTCGGGCCGGTCCGTATCCCCCCCACGGACCGGCCCGTTTTCTCTTTCGCCCGCGGCGCGGGCAAAAGCGCAGGTCAGCCGCGCTGGGCCCAGATGTTGGTGCCGGGGGTGGAGACCGCGAAGGAGTCGATCTCCTTCAGCTCCTGCTCCGAGAGCGGCGCACCGGCCAGTGCGGCCACGTTCTCCTCCAGCTGCCGGACGCTCGACGCGCCGATCAGGGCCGAGGTCATGCGCTCGTCCCGCAGCACCCAGTTCAGCGCGAGCTGGGCCAGCGACTGGCCGCGCCGGGCGGCGATGTCGTTGAGGCCGCGCAGCCGGCGCACCACGTCCTCCGAGAGCAGCGCCGGGTTCAGCGACTTGCCCGCGGCGGCCCGGGAGTCCTCCGGGATGCCCTGGAGGTACTTGCCGGTGAGCAGGCCCTGGGCGAGCGGCGCGAAGGCGATGCAGCCCATGCCGGCCTCCTCCAGGGTGTCCAGCAGCCCGTCCTCCTCCGTCCAGCGGTTGATCATGGAGTACGAGGGCTGGTGGATCAGCGGCCGCACGCCCATGTCCCGCAGGATCCGGACGGCCTCGGCGGTCTGCTCCGCCGTGTACGAGGAGACGCCGACGTACAGCGCCTTGCCCTGCTGGACCGCGGACGCGAGGGCGCCCATGGTCTCCTCCAGCGGGGTCTCCGGGTCGAAGCGGTGCGAGTAGAAGACGTCGACGTAGTCGACGCCCATCCGCTTGAGGGAGGCGTCCAGCGAGCCGAGGAGGTACTTGCGGCTGCCCCACTCGCCGTACGGGCCGGGGTGCATCAGGTAGCCGGCCTTCGTGGAGAGGACCAGCTCCTCGCGGTAGCGCGCGAAGTCCTGGGCGAAGATCTTGCCGAAGTTCAGCTCGGCGGAGCCGGGCGGCGGGCCGTAGTTGTTGGCCAGGTCGAAGTGGGTCACGCCGAGGTCGAAGGCGCGGCGGAGGATCGAGCGCTGGGACTCCAGGGACTTGTCGTCACCGAAGTTGTGCCAGAGGCCGAGGGAGATGGCGGGGAGCTTGAGGCCGCTGCGACCCGTGCGCCGGTAGGGCATGGAGTCGTAGCGGGAGTGGTCTGCCCGATAGGGATTGGTATCAGTCACGTTGTCCTTGCTATCACGGACTTGTGACCGACCGAGTTGGGTACCCGATCCCGCCGCGCAGTAATGTGGCGGGGACTCGGGGGAGACCGCAATTCGCACGGGGGCATGGCACGGAGGGGCTGGAAGATCGTGAAGCTGCGCGACCTGGTGTACAGGCTCTATGCACGCCGGGTGGAAGGTCGCCTCGACCATGACGCGTCGCCCAAGCACATCGGCGTGATCCTGGACGGGAACCGGCGCTGGGCCAAGGCGTCGGGAGGGACGACGGAGCAGGGCCACCAGGCCGGCGCCGACAAGATCTCCGAGCTGCTGGGCTGGTGCACCGAGACGGACGTCGAGGTGGTCACCCTGTGGATGCTGTCCACGGACAACCTGGACCGGCCGGAGGTCGAGCTCCGCCCGCTGCTCAACATCATCGAGAACACCGTCAGGGGCCTCGCCGAGGACGGGCGCTGGCGCGTCCACCACGTCGGGAACCTGGACATCCTGCCCTCCCGGACGCAGAACGTGCTGAAGGAGGCCGAGGAGGCCACCCACGGCATCGGCGGGATACTCGTCAACGTCGCCGTGGGCTACGGCGGCCGCCAGGAGATCGCGGACGCGGTCCGCTCGCTCCTGCTGGAGCACGCCGAGAAGGGCACCTCCTTCGAGGAGCTCGCCGAGGTCCTGGACATCGACCACATCGCCGAACACCTCTACACGCGCGGCCAGCCGGACCCGGACCTGGTGATCCGCACCAGCGGCGAGCAGCGGCTGTCCGGCTTCATGCTGTGGCAGAGCGCGCATTCCGAGTACTACTTCTGCGAGGTCTTCTGGCCGGCCTTCCGCAAGGTCGACTTCCTGCGGGCCCTGCGCGACTACGCCGCCCGCCACCGCCGGTACGGGACCTGACACCTCCGGCCGAAAACCCCTCGGAGCCACTCCGGACCCGCCCGCCCCCTTGGTGAAGCCTTCACCCGGGGTTCACCCAGCGTCCGTCATATGCCATGGCATGGGCGCCCTCGTTCACGGGCATAAGCCTTGCAGGTCGATGCCCGATCCACGGGTGTCGAGTCTCAGCGGACGGCACAGGGCCGTCCGCCCGGGAGGCCCTTTGCACCAGGACGAGCGTGCGGTTCGCACGGACGGAATGGAGGGCCGGAAAGCGGCCCTGGCACAGGCGCCGTTGACCGGTCCGGTCTTCATGGCCCGACCTCTTCCGAGGGGGTACGTCCTTCCGTGGTGACCAGCACAAAGCGCCGCCTGTCCGACAGGCGGACCTACGTCCTCGACACCAGCGTCCTGCTGGCAGACCCCAACGCGATCTCCCGCTTCGACGAGCACGAGGTCGTGCTCCCGATCGTGGTGATCACAGAGCTGGAGGCGAAGAGGCACCACCCCGAGCTCGGCTACTTCGCCCGTCAGGCCCTGCGCCTGCTCGACGACTTCCGGGTTCGCCACGGCCGCCTCGACGCCCCCATCCCGCTGGGCGATCTGGGCGGGACCCTGCGCGTCGAGCTCAACCACTCCGACCCCGGCATCCTGCCGGCGGGATTCCGGCAGGGGGACAACGACTCGCGCATCCTCGCGGTCGCCCGCAACCTCCAGGCCGAGGGCTACGACGTCACCGTCGTCTCCAAGGACCTCCCGCTGCGCATCAAGGCCTCGTCCGTCGGCCTCCTCGCCGAGGAGTACCGGGCGGAGCTCGCCATCACCGACGCCGGCTGGACCGGCATGAGCGAGCTGGCCCTCTCCGGGGAGCAGGTGGACCTCCTCTACTCCGAGGAGCGGCTCTACGTCCCCGAGGCCGCCGAACTGCCGGTGCACACCGGCCTGATCCTCCAGTCCGAGCGCGGCAAGGCCCTGGGCCGGGTCACCGCCGACGGCAACGTCAAGCTCGTCAGGGGCGACCGCGACGCCTTCGGGCTGCACGGCCGCAGCGCCGAACAGCGCATCGCCCTGGACCTGCTGCTCGACCCGGAGGTCGGGATCATCTCGATGGGCGGCCGGGCCGGCACCGGAAAGTCGGCGCTGGCGCTGTGCGCGGGCCTGGAGGCGGTCCTGGAGCGCCGGCAGCACCAGAAGGTGATGGTCTTCCGCCCGCTGTACGCGGTCGGCGGCCAGGACCTCGGCTACCTGCCCGGCGACGCCGGCGAGAAGATGAGCCCCTGGGCGCAGGCGGTGTTCGACACCCTCTCCTCGGTCGCGGGGCGCGAGGTCATCGAGGAGGTGCTGAACCGCGGGATGCTGGAGGTCCTCCCGCTCACGCACATCCGGGGCCGCTCGCTGCACGACTCCTTCGTGATCGTCGACGAGGCGCAGTCCCTGGAGCGGAACGTCCTGCTGACCGTTCTGTCCCGGATCGGGGCCAATTCGCGGGTCGTTCTGACCCATGACGTGGCCCAGCGCGACAATCTGCGCGTCGGCCGGTACGACGGAGTGGTCGCCGTCGTTGAGAAGCTGAAGGGGCATCCGCTCTTCGCCCACGTCACGCTCACCCGCTCCGAGCGCTCCCCGATCGCCGCGCTCGTCACGGAGATGCTCGAATCGCTCTGATCGCCCAGGGGGTGCGAGGAGGGCCCGTAAGGGTCAAATCCCCCATACCGGGACGGTGAGTTGGCGCCGTCCGGCAAAGGCCCAGGAGCCTAGCCGGACGGCGTCGTTCCGCACAGGCCTTTGCCGAAAACAGCGGCGGCACGCCTGGTGTGACCTTTCCCACGCAACGCGGAATTGCCTTGCGGCGTCGAGGTCCGGCAGAGTCTGTTTTCCGTCAGGCCCCGCATACGGCACACCTGTATCTCCCGTTGGGATACGCGCAGCACCACAACTCCACAGCCGTCGACCGTATGCCGCCCGGTTTCACGCGGCAGCCCCCGCAAGGGAGTTGCCCACGGGCCCGTGTCTCCAGTGACCAGAACACCACGGAGTCCAGTGTCTAAGGGGCACTCTTGCGCCCGCGCGGTCACTGCGGACGCTGCTGGAAGGACACCGTGTGAGCCGGATCTCGGTCCGGGGGTTCGCAGTGGCTTCGGCCACCGCGGTCACCACCGTCGGCGCAGTCGTCGGCGTCGCCACTGGCGATGCCGCCACCTCGAACGACCTCGAGACGACCGCGTCCGGAGCGACGCTCCTCCAGGACATTCCGGTCGGCGAACAGGCACAGGTCCAGAGCGGGTCCCTGGCCCAGCAGGCCGACGCCATCGCCCACGCCGCCGACGACGACGCCAAGCGCTCGACGGAGGAGGCCGCCCGCATCCAGGCCGCCGAGGACGCCAAGGCCAAGAAGGCCGAGGCCGAGAAGGCGGAGCAGGCGAAGAAGGACGCGGACGCCAAGAAGCTCAAGGACGAGCGCGACGCCGCGGAGGGCATCGCCAGCCGCTCGGCCACGCGCGACGCCGGCGACTTCCCGCTCCAGGGCTCCTACACGATCGCCCAGGTCAAGGACATCGCCCGGCAGCTGGTCCCCTCGGGCCAGTTCCAGTGCTTCTCCAACATCATCAACGAGGAATCGACCTGGAACTACCAGGCCGTGAACTCCTCTTCGGGCGCCTACGGCCTGGTCCAGGCGCTCCCCGGTTCGAAGATGGCCTCGGCCGGCTCGGACTGGCGCACCAACCCGGCCACCCAGATCAAGTGGGGCCTGGGCTACATGAACGAGCGCTACGGCAGCCCGTGCAGCGCCTGGAGCTTCCACCAGGCCAACGGCTGGTACTAGAGGCCCGGCGGACGACGCCCGCGCACAACCTCGGGGAACCCCACACCGTCCTACGGTGTGGGGTTCCTCGCGTGTACGGTCGTGCGAGGTCCGGCCGCAGGGCGGGGGAAGGGAACGACATGGCGAAGAGGACGGGCTGGCTCGGCCGGCTCGGCAGAGGGCTGAGCCGGATGGAGGCGCGCCTGGACGAGCGGCGGGCGGAGGTCGAGGCGGAGGCCGAGGCCGACGTGGAGCCGCCGGAGCTCCCGCCGGCCCCGGTCCCCGAACCGCCGGCCCCCGCGGCGGCGGCCGCGTTCGAGGGCGTCCCGCCGGTCGTCCGGCCCGACCCGGCGGCCGTCATCCCCTGGGGGGTGCGCGTCGCCGCCGAGGCCAGCTGGCGGCTGCTGCTGCTCGCCGGGATGGTCTGGGTGCTGATGAAGGTGATCAGCGAAGTCCGCCTGGTCGTCCTCGCCTTCGCCGCCGCCCTGCTCGTCACCGCGCTGCTCCAGCCCTTCGTGGTGCGGCTGCGCCGGATCGGGCTGCCGCGCGGGCTGGCCACCGCCGTCACCGCGGTCCTCGGCTTCGTCGTCATCGGACTGGTCGGCTGGTTCGTCGTCTGGCAGGTCATGGAGAACCTCGACGACCTCTCCAGCCGGCTGCGCGAGGGCATCAACGAGCTCAAGAGCTGGGCACTGGACAGTCCGTTCCACGTGACCGAGAAGCAGATCAACGACATCGCCAAGAACCTCAGCGAGACCATCGGCACCAACACCGAGGAGATCACCTCCGCCGGTCTCCAGGGCGTGACGGTCCTCGTCGAGGTGCTGACGGGCATGCTGCTCGCGATGTTCTCGACGCTGTTCCTGCTCTACGACGGCCAGAAGATCTGGAACTGGGTGCTCGGCCTGGTCCCGTCCGCCGCCCGTCCCGGCGTCGCCGGCGCCGGTCCGCGCGCCTGGCGCACGCTGACCGCGTACGTGCGCGGCACGGTCCTCGTCGCGCTCATCGACGCCGTGTTCATCGGCCTCGGCATCTACTTCCTCAAGGTGCCGATGGCGGTGCCGCTCGCCGTGTTCATCTTCCTGTTCGCCTTCATCCCGCTCGTCGGCGCGGTGGTCTCCGGAGCCCTCGCGGTGGTCGTGGCCCTGGTGACCCAGGGGCCGTTCACCGCCCTGATGGTGCTGCTCGTGGTGCTGGCCGTGCAGCAGATCGAGGGGCACGTGCTCCAGCCCTTCATCCTGGGCCGGGCCGTACGGGTCCACCCGCTCGCCGTGGTGCTGTCGGTGGCGGCCGGCGGGATGATCGCCGGCATCGGGGGCGCGGTCGTGGCCGTGCCGCTGGTCGCCGTCACCAACACCGTCGTGGTCTACCTGCGCGCGTACTCGCGCGAACGCCGCCTCGCCCCCGCCTCCCCCACCGGCCCCGGGCCGCACGGGGCCACCGCCGTACAGGCGGTGGAGCGGGAGGGCCGGGGGTGATCGGCGAGCCCGAGATCGAGGGGGAGTGGGCCGTGCGGGAGCCCGCCTCCTTCGCCGCCGGCGGCGTGGACACCCTCGCACCGGCCGGGCGCGCCGGGCCGTCGCGGGCGGCGCCCTGGCGCTGGGCGCTGGGCGGGGCCGTGGCCGCGTCGGCGGTGTGGGGCGGGGCCCTGGTGGTGCAGGAACGTTACGGCGGGGCCGGGCCGCCGATCCGCTACCGGCACAGCGAGCAGCTGTGCGCGGAGACCCCGTTCAAGGCGGTCGGCACGGCCCTCGGCAGCCTGGGCGTGGGCATGCCGAGCCATGGGGAGGGGCCCGCGCTCGACTGGTCGTACTGCTTCGCCGCCGGCTCCAGGGGCGAGCAGGCGTTCACCCACGAGGCCCAGGTCCTGGTCGAGCTGCACAAGAAGGCCGATCCGGCGACGGAGTTCGGCGCGCGGCCGGAGGTGGACCCGTTCGCCGGCTCGCCGCCCCTCGCGGCCGAGGCGGTGCCCGGACTGGGCGAGCGGGCGCGGTTCTCGGGCGAGGCGCAGGCGCCGCGGCTCCAGGTGCTCGACGGCGGGACGGTGGTCACCCTCACCGTCCGCTGGTGGAGCAAGGGGGGCCCGGGCGCCGCCGACGAGGTCGACGGGGACGCCGTCAAGGCGGCGATGATCGAGGACGCCCGCGCCCTGCTGGCCAGGCTCCGGAAGTAACTCCCGTGTACGCACCGCGCCCCGCGGCCGGAAGGGCCGCGGGGCGCGGGGAGCGGACGGGGTCCACTCGTACGGGTGAGCCCCGTACCGGTGACTACTCGGCGGCCAGGGCCGCTTCCGCGTCGAGGGTGACGGCGACGGCCTGGATCACCGAGGCGATCTTGAAGGCCTCCTGGATCGTCTCGCGGTCCAGTCCGTGCTTGCGCAGGACCTGCTCGTGCGAGTCCAGGCACTGGCCGCAGCCGTTGATGGCGGAGACCGCGAGCGACCAGAGCTCGAAGTCCACCTTCTCCACGCCCGGGTTGCCGATGACGTTCATCCGCAGGCCCGCGCGCAGCGTGCCGTACTCCGGGTCGGAGAGCAGGTGCCGGGTCCGGTAGAAGACGTTGTTCATCGCCATGACCGCGGCGGCGGACTTGGCGGCGTCGTACGCCTCCGGGGACAGCGCGGCCTTCGCCTCGGGCTCCAGCTCACGCAGGACGCGCGGGGAGCGGGCGGCGATCGCGCAGGACAGGACGGTGCCCCACAGCTGCTGCTGCGTGAGGGTGTCCTGGTTGCCGATGACCGAACCGAGGTTCAGCTTCAGGTCCTTGGCGAAGTCCGGTATGGCGGACTTGAGGGAGTCGAGGGACATCCGTCACTCACCGGCCAGCAGGGCGCCGGCGTTCAGGGTGTCCTCGCCCTTGTTCCAGTTGCAGGGGCACAGCTCGTCGGTCTGCAGGGCGTCGAGGACCCGCAGGACCTCCTTGGGGTTACGGCCCACGGAACCGGCGGTCACCATCGAGAACTGGATCTCGTTGTTCGGGTCCACGATGAAGACGGCGCGCTGGGCGAAGCCGTCCTCGCCCTGGATGCCGCAGGCCTGCATCAGCTCGTGCTTGGAGTCGGCCAGCATCGGGAAGGGCAGGTCACGCAGGTCGGCGTGGTCCTTGCGCCAGGCGTGGTGGACGTACTCGGAGTCGCCGGAGACGCCGAGGATCTGGGCGTCGCGGTCGAGGAACTCGTCGTTCAGCTTGCCGAACGCGGCGATCTCGGTGGGGCACACGAAGGTGAAGTCAGCGGGCCAGAAGAAGACGACGCGCCACTTGCCCTCGTAGCTCTTCTGGTCGATCTGCGCGAACTCCTTGCCGGCTTCGAGCGAGACGCAGGCGGTCAGGTCGTAGCTGGGGAACTTGTCACCGACAGTGAGCACGAACTCTCCTTGCGGAATGGAAAGTGACCCTTTTGGGGGCTTTCCGAGAGGGTTGGACGGATCTCACATGCTGACACAGCTGCATTGATTACGGAAATAGCTAGTCTTGTGGCGGGTGATCGGAGGTACCTATCAGTGGCTGTGAGTAGTAGAGGACAGAAGCAGCCGACGCTGGCGCAGCTGCGCGCCTTCGCGGCGGTCGCGGAACACCTGCACTTCCGGGACGCCGCCGCCGCGATCGGCATGAGCCAGCCCGCGCTCTCGGGGGCGGTCTCCGCGCTGGAGGAGGCCCTCGGCGTGCAGCTGCTGGAGCGCACCACCCGCAAGGTGCTGCTCTCCCCGGCGGGCGAGCGGATCGCCGTGCGGGCGCGGGGCGTGCTCGACGCGGTCGGCGGGCTGCTGGAGGAGGCGGAGGCGGTACGGGCCCCCTTCACCGGAGTGCTGCGCCTCGGGGTGATCCCGACGGTCGCCCCGTACCTGCTGCCGACCGTCCTCGGGCTCTTCCACCGGCGCTTCCCCCGCATGGACCTCCAGGTCCACGAGGAGCAGACGGCCTCCCTGCTGGAGGGTCTGGCCGCCGGACGCCTCGACCTGCTGCTGCTCGCGGTCCCGCTCGGTGTCCCCGGGGTGTGCGAACTCCCCCTCTTCGACGAGGACTTCGTGCTGCTCGCGCCGCGCGACCATCCGCTGGCCGGGCGCCGGGACATCCCGCGCGAGGAACTGCGCGGCCTACAGCTGCTGTTGCTCGACGAGGGGCACTGCCTGCGCGACCAGGCCCTGGACATCTGCCGGGAGGCCGGACGCACCGCCGGCGCCGACGTCACGACCACCGCCGCCGGGCTCTCCACGCTGGTCCAGCTGGTCGCCGGGGGGCTCGGGGTGACCCTGCTGCCGCGCACCGCGCTGCGGCTGGAGACGGCCCGCAACGAGGCCCTGGCCACCGGGTACTTCGCCGAGCCGGCCCCCTCCCGGCGGATCGCCCTGGCCATGCGGACCGGGACCGCCCGCCAGGAGGAGTTCCGCGCCATCGCGGCCGCCCTGCGCGAGGCGGTGCGCCCGCTCCCCGTCTGGCCCACCGACTGACGGGCCGGAACCGGGAGCGGGCGCACCGGCGCGCGGGGGTCACTCCGTGCGCAGGCCGTCCGGGCGCGTCAGGCGGAGCAGGGGCGGCAGGGTCAGCAGGGTGACCGCGGCGACCAGGCCCGCGCCGGCGCCGGTCAGCGTGAGCACCGCCGTCCAGTCGACCCGGACCGGGACCCGGGCCATCGCCATCAGCGCCGCGCCCAGCCCGATGCCGGCCGCCGCCGCCAGGACCAGCCCCAGGGCGACGGGCAGGGCCGTCTGCCAGAGCACCGACAGGCTCAGCGTGGAGCGCCGGGTCCCGAAGGCGACCAGGGCGGACAGCAGCCGCCTGCGCTCGCGCAGCTGCTGGAGCTGGGTGACCAGCAGGCTGGTGCCGATCAGCACCAGCACCGCGACCGCGCCGAGGAGCAGTCCGGCCTGGATCCCGGCGAAGGCGGGGTCCTGCCGGGTGGCCCGCAGCGAGGACACCGTGGCGAGGGGGTCCCCCTTGAAGGCGGCGGTCCGCACCCGCTCCAGCGTGTCCGCCGCCGACCCGTCGGTCTGGACGTAGACCCGGGCGGTCTGGGAGCGTCCCGTGTCCTTCGGCGCGACGGACGGGGTGACCAGCACTCCCGTGGGGATGCGGCCCGCGGGGTCCTCGCGGGCGGGGACGGTGCGGGCGGCGGCCGGGACGGTCCACTCGACCGTCTTCCCGCCGAGGGCGGCCGAGGACTCCGCGGACATCCGGACGTCGCCGGCGAAGACGTGCTCGCCGGGCGCCAGGGCGGTGCCCGGCGCGTCGCCGCCGACGAGGAAGGCGTCGCCCTCCTTGCAGGAGCCGAGGTCCGCGATCTCGGCCAGCGCCTGGCAGGTGCCGACGGTCACGTCGGACGAGTCGAGGGTCGGGAACCTCCGTGCGGCGCTGACGACGGTCAGCGCGACGGTCCGGGTGACGCCCGGGGCCTCGCCGATCCGCCGGGCGACGTCCTCGACGCGGGCCGAGGTGCCGCTGTGGAGCATGACCTGGGCCGAGGCCCGGGCCGGGTCCTGCCCGGTCTCCCGCGTCACCTCGCCCTCGACGCCCGAGAAGAGCATCTGCAGGGCGATGGCCCCGGCGACCGCGACCGCGATGCCGTTGACCAGGCGGGCGGAGGAGCCGCTGGAGACCTGGAGCCGGCGCACCGCCAGCTGCCAGGAGACGGGCCCGCCGCTCATCCGGCCGACGGAGCGCTCCAGCAGCCAGGGCAGCAGGGCGGTGATCCCGACCAGCAGCAGCACCACACCGCCGCCGACCTGCCACTGGTTGAACCGGCCGCCGTCGTTGCCGTGGCCCGCCAGCGGCGCGAGCAGGCCGATCCCGCCGAGCGGCAGCAGCAGCCGCCACCAGACGCGGCGCGGGCGCGGCGCCTCCGTCCGCAGGACGCCCAGCGGCTCGATGACCACCCGGCGCAGCGCGAACAGGGTCACGGCCAGGGCCGCCGCGGGCACGGCGAGGGCCACCAGGACGACCAGCCCCGGCGCGGGGGTGAGGTCGGCCGGGAAGACGCTGCGCTGCCCGAGGGAGAGCGAGCCGGCCAGTGCGCGGCCGGCCGCGAAGAAGACGGAGCCCAGCACCAGCCCGGCCACCGCTCCGGCCAGCGCCTCGCCGGCCGCGATCCGCCGGACCGTCCGGCCGTCGGCGCCGATCAGGCGCAGCGCCGCGAGCCGCTGGTCGCGCCGCTCCCCGCCGGAGCGGACGGCGGCGGCGATGAACACGGCGACCGGCAGCAGCAGGGCGACGAAGGTCAGCAGGACCGTCAGCATCAGCACCGGGCTGAGCTCCGGGCGGTCCGGTTCGCCGAACCCGGTGACGCGCTTGACGCGGAACTCGCCCGGCCCGGGCTCCGGGAGGCTCTCGGCGCCCTGGTAGAAGCTGAGTTCGGCCGGGCCGGTGAGGCCGGCGTCGCCGATCACCGAGCCGATCCGGGCGTCGAGGCGGTCGCGCAGCAGCGCGCCGTCGTCCGACCGCAGCAGCTCCGCGAGCGCGGGGGAGACGGCCAGTTCGCCGGGGGCCGGGAAGGCCTTCAGCCCCGGCGGGAGGGGGGCGGCGGGGCCCTCCGGCCGTAGCAGCCGGCCCTCGACGTCCTGCCCGCGGTACGTCGTGTTGGCCGTCGCGACCAGCAGGGTGTCGCGGCCGGGCCGGTCGGCCGTGGGGGCGCCGAGGACGGCGCGGGCGTCGGCGCGTTCCGCCCGGGCGGCGAGCGCGCCCGGGATGGCCGTGCTGATCAGCAGCAGTGCGACGCCGAGGCCGACGCCGACCCCGGTGAACAGGGTGCGGGTGCGGCCCTCGCGGCCGCCGAGGGCGAACCGGGCGCCCAGGGCCAGGTCCCGGAGCCATCTCCGGAGCACGTTCATATCGCCGGTTCCATATCGCGGGTGCGGCCGTCGCGGACGATGATCTCGCGGTCGGAGTAGGCGGCGACGCGGGTCTCGTGCGTGACGAGGACGACGGCGGCGCTCGCGGCCCGGGCGGCCTCGGTGAGCAGCTGCATCACCAGTTCGCCGTTGAGGGAGTCCAGGGCGCCGGTGGGTTCGTCCGCGAAGACCACCCGGGGCCGGGTGACCAGGGCGCGGGCCACGGCCACGCGCTGCCCCTGCCCGCCGCTGACCTCGCCGGGGCGCTTGGCGCCGATGTCCTCGACCTGGAGCCGCTCCATCCAGCCCAGGGCGGTCGCCTCGGCCTCCCGGCGCCTGACCCCGGCCAGCCGCAGCGGCAGCGCGACGTTCTCCACGCAGGACAGCTCGGGGACGAGCTGTCCGAACTGGAAGACGAAGCCGAACTGGCCGCGGCGCAGGGCGCTGCGCTCGGCGTCGCCCATGGCGGTCAGGTCGCGGCCGTCGTAGGTGACGGTGCCGGAGTCGGGCGCGACGATCCCGGCGAGGCAGTGCAGGAGCGTGGACTTGCCGGAGCCGGAGGGACCCATGACGGCGACGACCTCGCCGGGGTGGATGGAGAACGCGGCCTCGTCGAGGGCCTTGGTGGTGCCGTAGGCCTTGCACAGGCCGGTGGCGACGAGGAGGGATCCTGCGGGGGTCATCGGCGCACCTCACGGGCGAGCTGGTCCAGCCGGGCGGAGGTGAGTTCGAGCCAGCGCAGGTCGGCCTCCAGGTGGAACAGGGCGTGGTCGCAGACCAGCTGGTCGGCGAGGTCTCCCTTGCGCTTGCGCTGGGTCAGGATGCGCATCAGGCGCAGGTGCTCGGTGCGCTGGACGTCCAGCAGGTTGTCGGCGCTGCGGCCGGTGAGGAGCGCGAGGACCACCTTCGTGAAGAGGGTGGACTGGAGGTAGGGCTCCGGCTTCTCGGCTTCGCCGAGCCACTGCTCGACGTCGGTGATCCCGGCGTCGGTGATGGCGTACCGCTTGCGGTCGGGGCCGCCGCCGCTCTCGATCCCGTCGACCTCGACGAGGCCGTTCTTCAGGAGGCGGGACATGGTCGAGTAGACCTGCCCGTAGGCGAGCGGCCGGTCATGGCCGAAGTTTTCGTCGAAGGCGCGCTTGAGGTCGTAGCCGTGGCGCGGGCCGGCCTCCAGGAGGCCGAGCAAGGTGTGGCCGATGGACATGGCGGCGACTATACACGGGGTGTATACGCTCGGTGTATAGATGCCGGGTCGGATTGGTTTTCCCAGGTGGGAGCGGGTTCGGTGGTCCTGAGCCCCGGTTGCGGGTGCGGACGTACGAAGCCGGGCGCGCGGGGTGCGCGCCCGGCCGGGGGGTGGGACCGCTCAGGACTCGGGGGTGTTGCGGGGTCGCCCGCGGGGGCGGATCGGGGCGGCGTCGCCCGGCAGCCGCCCGTGCTCGGACAGGGCCTTGCGGAGCAGGAACTCGATCTGGGCGTTCGCGCTGCGCAGTTCCTCCCCGGCCCAGCGGGCGAGGGCGTCGTAGACCTGGGGGTCGAGCCGCAGCAGCACCTGTTTGCGCGCCTGCCGCCCGGCCCGGGCGGGCTTGGCCTCCGCGGGGGCCGGCTCGTGCTCCTGGTGCGGCGCGGAGCCCGGGCCCGGGCCGGAGCCGGCTCCCGGGCCCTGGGCCCCGCCGGGGCGGGGGGCGGCGGGGGTCACTGGTAGAGGGTGCCCGTGTTGACGACCGGCTGGGCGGCGCGGTCGCCGCAGAGGACGACCATCAGGTTGGAGACCATGGCGGCCTTGCGCTCCGGGTCCAGGTCCACGATCTCCTCCTCGGCCAGCCGGTTCAGGGCGAGCTCCACCATGCCCACCGCGCCCTCGACGATCTGCTTGCGGGCCGCCACGACCGCGC
>NZ_JBFBGN010000108.1:0-24261 GCF_040684675.1 Streptomyces sp. NPDC089915
GTTGATTTTTGGCACGCTGTTGAGTTCTCAAGGAACGGACGCTTCCTTTGTACTCACCCTCTCGGGCTTTCCTCCGGGCTTTCGTTCTTTCTTCGCTTCCGACTCTATCAGACTCTTTAGAGTCT
Source organism: Streptomyces sp. NPDC089915 (assembly GCF_040684675.1). Classification (NCBI taxonomy): domain Bacteria; kingdom Bacillati; phylum Actinomycetota; class Actinomycetes; order Kitasatosporales; family Streptomycetaceae; genus Streptomyces; species Streptomyces sp. NPDC089915. The sequence continues at coordinate 126 of NZ_JBFBGN010000108.1, forward strand.
CGATTTCCTCGGCGCTTTCCAGGTCCTGCGCTTTCGCGCTTTCCCTTTCCGGCGGTTCCGACTCTATCAGACTCTTTTCCGTACCGTTTCCGGTCTGGATTCGAATTCCGATGGCCTTCGGGGGGCCTTTTCCCTTTCGGGTGGAACAGACTTTATCAGGTTTCCCCGGTCTGGATTCCCACCCTCCCCGGCACACCGGTCCGGGCACACGTGTGTGCGCCGTTCCGTGCGGGGTGGAGTCGTCAACTTACTGGAGCGGGGCCCCCGGATGCAAATCCGGTTGCCCCGCTCCGGTGATGCCGCTACCGCTGAGGTCCGGATCAGACCTCGACGACGACCGGGAGGATCATCGGGCGGCGGCGGTAGCCGTCGGAGACCCACTTGCCCACCGTACGGCGGATGAGCTGCTGGATCTGGTGCGGCTCGGCCACGCCGTCGGCCGCGGCGCGGGCGATGGCCTCCTCGATCTTCGGGATGATCGCCGCGAAGGCGGAGTCCTCGATGCCGGAACCGCGGGCCTGGATGTTCGGGCCGCTCGTGACCTTGCCCGTGGTGCTGTCCACCACGACGAAGACGGAGACGATGCCCTCGTCGCCCAGGATCCGGCGGTCCTTCAGGGAGGCCTCGGTGACGTCGCCGACCGAGAGGCCGTCCACGTACACGTAGCCGGCCTGGACCTTGCCGGAGATGCGGGCCTTGCCGTCGATCAAGTCGACGACCACGCCGTCCTCGGCGATGACGATGCGGTCCTTGGGGACGCCCGTCATGGCACCGAGCTCGGCGTTGGCACGCAGGTGGCGCCACTCGCCGTGGACCGGCATCAGGTTCTTCGGCTTGCAGATGTTGTAGAAGTACAGCAGCTCGCCGGCCGAGGCGTGGCCCGAGACGTGGACCTTGGCGTTGCCCTTGTGGACGACGTTCGCGCCCCAGCGGGTCAGGCCGTTGATCACGCGGTAGACCGCGTTCTCGTTGCCCGGGATCAGGGACGACGCCAGGATCACGGTGTCGCCGGGGACGATCCGGATCTGGTGGTCGCGGTTGGCCATGCGGGACAGGGCCGCCATCGGCTCGCCCTGGGAGCCCGTGCAGACCAGCACGACCTCGTCGTCCGGCAGGTCGTCGAGGGTCTTGACGTCGACGACGAGGCCGGCCGGGACCCGCAGGTAGCCCAGGTCACGGGCGATGCCCATGTTGCGGACCATGGAGCGGCCGACGAAGGCGACCCGGCGGCCGTACTCGTGGGCGGCGTCCAGGATCTGCTGGATGCGGTGCACGTGGCTCGCGAACGAGGCCACGATGATCCGCTTCTGGGCACCCGCGAAGACACCGCGGATGGCGTTGGAGATGTCGCGCTCCGGCGGGACGAAGCCCGGGACCTCGGCGTTCGTCGAGTCCGAGAGGAGGAGGTCGATGCCCTCCTCGCTCAGGCGCGCGAAGGCGTGCAGGTCGGTGAGGCGGTTGTCCAGCGGGAGCTGGTCCATCTTGAAGTCGCCGGTGGCGACGACGAGACCCGCGTCCGTGCGGATGGCGACGGCCAGGGCGTCCGGGATGGAGTGGTTGACCGCGATGAACTCGCAGTCGAAGGGCCCGAGGTTCTCGCGCTCGCCCTCCTTCACCTCGAGGGTGTAGGGGCGGATGCGGTGCTCCTGGAGCTTGGCCTCGATGAGGGCCAGCGTCAGCTTGGAGCCGATCAGCGGGATGTCCGGCTTCTCCCGGAGGAGGTACGGGACGGCGCCGATGTGGTCTTCGTGGCCGTGGGTGAGGACGATGCCCTCGATGTCGTCGAGCCGGTCCCGGATGGACGAGAAGTCCGGAAGGATCAGGTCGATGCCCGGCTGCTCCTCTTCGGGGAAGAGGACGCCGCAGTCGACGATCAGCAGGCGGCCGTCGAACTCGAAGACGGTCATGTTGCGGCCGATCTCGCCGAGACCGCCCAGCGGGGTGACCCGCAGGCCGCCCTTGGGGAGCTTCGGCGGCGGGCCGAGTTCAGGGTGCGGATGGCTCAAAAGGTTCTCCTTCACCACGCGCGCCACGTGCCCGTTCCGGCACGTGGCGCGCATGTCATTCGTGCACTTGCTCTTGTCTGTTTTCGGTTCTGCTTATTCAGTTGTGAAGTCCGTTGTCAGAGCTGTACCCCACCGGCGGCGAGATCGAGCTTGAGCTGGGCCGTCTCTTCCTCGGTGAGTCCGACCAGCGGGAGCCGCAGCGGGCCCGCGGGCAGGCCCTGGAGGTCCAGGGCCGCCTTGGTGGTCATGACGCCCTGGGTGCGGAACATGCCCGTGAAGACCGGGAGCAGCTTCTGGTGGATCTCGGTGGCCTTCTGGACGTCGCCGCCGAGGTGGGCCTCGAGCATCGCGCGGAGCTCGGGGGAGACCACGTGGCCGACGACGGAGACGAAGCCGACGGCGCCGACCGACAGGAGCGGCAGGTTCAGCATGTCGTCACCGGAGTACCAGGCCAGACCGCTCTGCGCGATGGCCCAGCTGGCGCGGCCGAGGTCGCCCTTGGCGTCCTTGTTGGCGACGATGCGGGGGTGCTCGGCGAGCCTGACCAGGGTTTCCGTGTTGATCGGGACACCGCTGCGGCCGGGGATGTCGTAGAGCATGACCGGCAGCCCGGTGGCGTCGGCGATGGCCGTGAAGTGCTGGAAGAGGCCTTCCTGCGGCGGCTTGCTGTAGTAGGGCGTGACCGCGAGCAGGCCGTGGGCGCCGGTGCGCTCGGCCTGGCGGGCCAGCTCGAGGGTGTGGCGGGTGTCGTTGGTGCCGATTCCGGCCACGACGTGGGCGCGGTCGCCGACCGCTTCGAGTACGGCTCGTACGAGGTCGTTTTTCTCCGCGTCGGTGGTCGTGGGGGACTCACCGGTGGTGCCGTTGATGATCAGGCCGTCGTTGCCTGCGTCCACCAGGTGGACGGCGAGACGCTGCGCGCCGTCGAGGTCGAGTGCGCCATCCGCCGTAAACGGCGTGATCATGGCGGTGAGGACCCGCCCGAAGGGGGTCTGCGGAGTCGAGATCGGAGCCATGGGTAACACGCTACTCGCTGCCATGCTCGCGGTGTCCCCTCGGGGGACGTCAACCGGGGATCCGTCGTCTGTGTCCTCCGGCGGTGGCCGGGGGAGGTGGCCTGGCTGTTGGATCCCGGCACTGCCTGCTCGGGGGTTCAAGCAGTGCCGGGTCCGTTTGATCAGCCTAGATGAACTTTCCGAAACGCCGCAATACGGACACTTGGGACTTGTCCCAGCACATCAGTACGCCACGCGTGGAACGGACCTTACGGGGCAACGCGACCGTTGCCGTTGAAGGCCGCGTAGGTCAGCGGCATGAGCTTCGCCCAGTGCTGCTCCATCTTCTCGCCGACCATCTCGATCTCCCGCTGCGGGAAGGAGGGCACCGTCGCCAGCTCGTGCTGGGTGCGCAGGCCGAGGAAGTGCATGAGCGAGCGCGCGTTGCAGGTGGCGTACATCGACGAGAACAGGCCGACCGGCAGGACCGCCCGGGCGACCTCGCGGGCCACGCCGGCCGCGAGCATCTCCTGGTACGCCTCGTAGGCCTGGCGGTAGCTGTCCTCCATGACCCGGCCGGTCAGCTCCTGCTGCGCCTCGGTGCCCTCGACGAAGACGTACTTGCCCGGACGGCCCTCCTGGACGAGCTTGCGCTCGGCGTCGGGGACGTAGAAGACCGGCTGGAGCTCCCTGTAGCGGCCGGACTCCTCGTTGTAGGACCAGCCCACCCGGTGGCGCATGAACTCGCGGAACACGAAGATCGGGGCGCTGATGAAGAAGGTCATCGAGTTGTGCTCGAAGGGGCTGCCGTGGCGGTCGCGCATCAGGTAGTTGATGAGGCCCTTGGAGCGCTCCGGGTCCTTCTGGAGCTCGTCGAGGGACTGCTCGCCGGCCGTCGACACACGGGCGGCCCACAGCACGTCGCTGTCGGCGGCGGAGTGCTTGACCAGCTCCACCGTCACGTCACTGCGGAAGCTGGGTTTCAGGTCGGGGGCGACGGTCTCGCTCACACGGGGTCCTTCCGAACGGGTCTTTCGAGGGGCGCGTTCACTCTACGGCGATCCGCGCCGCCCGCCCGCCAGGCCGGGAGCGCGCGGGCAGCTGACGGGGCGCCACGACTTTCGGCGAATGTCCCGGAATCCGGCACCGATCGGCCCGTTCGTTCGTCTAACGGGACGGAAGCACCAGCCCCCTACTCCAAGGAGTGTTGCCCCATGTTTCGCCGCCGGCGCGAACCCGTCCCGTTCGCCTTCGTCGCCGAGGCCGACCGATTCCGAAGCAACGTCACTCCGCCGCCGCGCGAGAGTCTGAGCATGACCCAGATCACCGCCCGTAGTCTGGTCGGGCTGACCGTGGTGGCGGGGCTCGTCGGCTCCCTGCTCTTCGGCATGCCCGCCCTGCAGCCCTACAAGGCCACCGGCAAGGCGCAGCAGTCGGAGGCCTCCGAGGGACGGTAGCCTCACGGGCACAGATCAACGAACGTGCATGTGAGTGAGGTCCAGCCGTGCCCCTGCCCTTCCTGACGGCCGACGGCGTCTTCGACGCACATGAGGACGAAGCCCTCCCCCATGCGGATCCCGAGCGCTGGCGGCGCCCCTACCGGCCCGGCCCCTGGCGGGTGGCCGGTGCGGCGCTGCTGCTGCTGGTCTCGGCCTTCATGCTGCTGGCCACCGTGATCATCGCCTTCGCGGGCACCTGGGCCGGCGCCGCCGGTGCGGGGGCGGCCTCGCTCCTCGTGATCGGGGTCGCGCTGCGGATCCTGCGCGCGGGGGTGTGGGTGAGCCCGAGCGGGCTGCGCCACGTGGGGTTCCTCTCGACCCGTTCGCTCCGCTGGAGCGAGGTCGAGGGGGTCCGCACGGTCCAGCAGCCCGTGCGCTGGCTGGGGCTGCCGAGGACCGTGCAGGGACAGGCGGTGACGGTGGCCGGGCGCGGCGGCGCGGGGATCCCCGTGCTGCTGACCGACCACGGCGCCGACTTCCTGTCGCGCGGTGAGGCCTTCGACCGGGCGGCCGGCCAGGTCGAGGCGTGGGCCGAGGAGTACCGGGCCGTGCCCGCCTGACGGTCCGTGAGCACGACGAGGGCCCGTACGGGGATCATCCCGTACGGGCCCTTCTCGTCGTCCGCGGCGTGCGGCGGCTACGCGTTGGCGTGCGCCCGGTGCAGGGCGATGGCCCGCTGCATGGCCTTGCGGGCCCGCGGGGTGTCGCGGGCGTCGTGGTAGGCGACGGCGAGGCGGAACCAGGTGCGCCAGTCCCCCGGCGCGTCCTCGGTCTCGGCCTTGCGGCGCGCGAAGACCTCGTCGGCGGAGTCCCGCAGGATCCGGCCGTACCCGTCCCGCTCCAGTTCGTCGACGGGCAGGCCGCCCTCGGCCTCCAGTTCGGAGGCGAGCTGGTTGGCGCGGGTGACGAAGCGGGTGTTCATCCAGAGGAACCAGATGCCGATGACCGGCAGGATCAGTACGGCGACACCGAAGGTGACGGTGAGCCAGGTGCCCTGCCCGATCAGCATCAGGCCCCGGCTGCCGACCAGGACGAAGTAGACGACCAGGACGGCGGCCGTGATGAAGTAGGTGATCTTCGCGCGCATGGTGCTACTGCCTCATCAGCCGAGGTCGAGGAAGTGTTCCAGGCCGAAGGTGAGGCCCGGGGTCTGCGTCACGCGGCGCACGCCGAGCAGGATGCCCGGCATGAAGCTGCTGTGGTGCAGGGAGTCGTGACGGATGGTCAGGGTCTCGCCCTCGCCGCCGAGCAGGACCTCCTGGTGGGCCAGCAGGCCGCGCAGGCGGACGGCGTGCACCGGGACCCCGCCGACGTCGGCGCCGCGGGCGCCCTCGATGCCGGTGGCGGTGGCGTCGGGCTGGGCGCCCAGGCCGGCCTCGGCGCGGGCCGCGGAGATGAGCTGGGCCGTACGGGTCGCGGTGCCGGAGGGGGCGTCGACCTTGTTGGGGTGGTGCAGCTCGACGACCTCGACGGACTCGAAGTAGCGGGCGGCCTGGGCGGCGAACTTCATGGTGAGGACGGCGCCGATGGAGAAGTTCGGGGCGATGAGCACCCCGGTCTCCGGGGAGCCGGCCAGCCAGCCGTTCAGCCGGCCGAGGCGGTCCTCGTTCCAGCCGGTGGTGCCGACGACGGCGTGGATGCCGTGGCCGACGAGGTAGTCGAGGTTGTCCATCACCGAGTCGGGGGTGGTCAGCTCGACGGCGACCTGGGCGCCGGCCTCGGCCAGCGTCTCCAGCTTGTCGCCCCGGCCGAGGGCCGCCACCAGTTCCAGGTCGGCGGCGGCCTCGACGGCCTTGACGGCCTCGGAGCCGATGCGGCCCTGGGCGCCGAGGACCGCCACGCGCAGCTTGCTCATGCTTGTTTCCTTCACTCCGTACGGGACTAGGCGACCGCTTCGTCCAGGCGGGCCGCCTGCTTCTCCTTGAGCGGGCCGACCACCGCGAGCGAGGGCCGCTGTGCCAGTACATCGCGGGCGACCTCGCGGACGTCGTCCGGGGTCACGTCGGCGATGCGGGCCAGCATGTCGTCGACGGACATCTGGTCGCCCCAGCACAGCTCGCTCTTGCCGATGCGGTTCATGATCGCTCCGGTGTCCTCCAGGCCGAGGACGGTGGAGCCGGAGAGCTGGCCGACGGCGCGCCGGATCTCCTCGTCCGTGAGTCCCTCGGAGGCGACCTTGTCGAGCTCGTCGCGGCAGATCCGCAGCACGTCGTGGACCTGGCTGGGCCGGCAGCCGGCGTAGACCCCGAAGAGGCCGGTGTCGGCGAAGCCGGAGGTGTACGAGTACACGCTGTAGGCCAGGCCGCGCTTCTCGCGGACCTCCTGGAAGAGCCGGGAGGACATGCCGCCGCCGAGGGCGGTGTTCAGCACGCCGAGGGCCCAGCGGCGTTCGTCGGTGCGGGCCAGGCCGGGCATGCCGAGGACCACGTGGGCCTGCTCGGTCTTGCGGTTCACCAGTTCGACGCGGCCGGCGGTGCGGATGCGCTTGGTGCCGGTGCGGGGGCCGAGGGGGCTCGCGTCCGCGTGTCCCAGGGCGCCGGCCTTCTCGAAGGCGGCGCGGACCTGGCGGACGACCTTGGCGTGGTCGACGTTGCCGGCGGCGGCCACGACCAGGCGGGTGGGGTCGTAGTGCTTCTTCCAGAAGCGGCGGATCCGGTCGGCGCCGAGGGCGTTGATGGTGTCGACGGTGCCGAGGACGGGGCGGCCGAGCGGCGAGTCCCCGTACATGGTCTGCGCGAAGAGGTCGTGGACCATGTCGCCCGGGTCGTCCTCGGTCATCGCGATCTCTTCGAGGATGACCCCGCGCTCGGCGTCGACGTCCTCCTCGCGGATCAGCGAGCCGGTGAGCATGTCGCAGACCACGTCGATGGCCAGCGGCAGGTCGGTGTCGAGCACCCGCGCGTAGTAGCAGGTGTACTCCTTCGCCGTGAAGGCGTTCATCTCGCCGCCGACCGCGTCGATCGCGGAGGAGATGTCGAGGGCGGTGCGCTTGGCGGTGCCCTTGAAGAGGAGGTGCTCCAGGTAGTGGGTGGCGCCGTTCAGGGAGGGCGTCTCGTCGCGGGAGCCGACGTTGGCCCAGATGCCGAAGGTGGCGGAGCGCACGGACGGCAGCGTCTCGGTGACGACGCGCAGTCCGCCGGGGAGGACGGTGCGCCGGACGGTGCCGATGCCGTTCTCGCCCTTGAGGAGGGTTTGGGTACGGGCGACGGCCCGCCCCTCCGAAGAGGGGCGGGCCGTCACACGGGAACTACGCGACGTCACTTGTCGGAGTCGTCCTTGTCAGCCTCGGCGGCGTCCTCGCCCTCGATCACGGGGACCAGGGAGAGCTTGCCGCGCTGGTCGATCTCGGCGATCTCGACCTGCACCTTGGTGCCGACCGCGAGCACGTCCTCGACGTTCTCCACGCGCTTGCCGCCGGCGAGCTTGCGGATCTGCGAGATGTGCAGCAGACCGTCCTTGCCGGGCATGAGGGAGACGAAGGCACCGAAGGTGGTGGTCTTGACGACCGTACCCAGGTACCGCTCGCCGACCTCCGGCATGGTCGGGTTGGCGATCGCGTTGATCGTGGAGCGGGCGGCCTCGGCGGCCGGGCCGTCGGCGGCACCGATGTAGATGGTGCCGTCGTCCTCGATCGTGATCTCGGCGCCGGTGTCCTCCTGGATCTGGTTGATCATCTTGCCCTTGGGGCCGATGACCTCACCGATCTTGTCCACCGGGATCTTGACGGTGATGATCCGCGGGGCGTTCGGGGACATCTCGTCCGGCGTGTCGATCGCTTCCATCATCACGTCGAGGATGTGGAGGCGGGCGTCGCGGGCCTGGGTGAGGGCCGCGGCCAGGACGGAGGCCGGGATGCCGTCCAGCTTGGTGTCGAGCTGGAGGGCGGTGACGAACTCCTTGGTGCCGGCGACCTTGAAGTCCATGTCGCCGAAGGCGTCCTCCGCACCGAGGATGTCGGTGAGGGCGACGTAGTGGGTCTTGCCGTCGATCTCCTGGGAGATCAGGCCCATGGCGATACCGGCGACGGGGGCCTTGAGCGGCACACCGGCGTTCAGCAGCGACATGGTGGAGGCGCAGACCGAGCCCATGGACGTCGAACCGTTGGAGCCGAGGGCCTCGGACACCTGGCGGATCGCGTAGGGGAACTCCTCGCGGGTCGGCAGGACCGGCACGATCGCGCGCTCGGCGAGCGCGCCGTGGCCGATCTCGCGGCGCTTCGGGGAGCCGACGCGGCCGGTCTCGCCGACGGAGTACGGCGGGAAGTTGTAGTTGTGCATGTAGCGCTTGCGGGTCACCGGGGAGAGGGTGTCCAGCTGCTGCTCCATGCGGAGCATGTTGAGGGTGGTGACGCCCAGGATCTGGGTCTCGCCACGCTCGAACAGCGCCGAGCCGTGCACGCGCGGGATGGCCTCGACCTCGGCGGCCAGGGTGCGGATGTCCGTCAGGCCACGGCCGTCGATGCGGACCTTGTCCTTGATGACGCGCTCGCGCACCAGGGCCTTGGTCAGGCTGCGGTAGGCGGCGGAGATCTCCTTCTCGCGGCCCTCGAAGGCCGGGAGGAGCTTCTCGGCGGCGATGTCCTTGACGCGGTCCAGCTCGGCCTCGCGGTCCTGCTTGCCCGCGATGGTCAGCGCCTGGGAGAGCTCGCCCTTGACGGCGGCCGCGAGGGCCTCGTACACGTCGTCCTGGTAGTCCAGGAAGACCGGGAACTCGCCCTCGGGCTTGGCGGCCTTGGCGGCCAGGTCGGCCTGGGCCTTGCAGAGGACCTTGATGAACGGCTTCGCGGCCTCGAGGCCGGAGGCGACGATCTCCTCGGTCGGCGCCTCGGCGCCGCCCTTGACGAGGGCGATGGTCTGCTCGGTGGCCTCGGCCTCGACCATCATGATCGCGACGTCGCCGTCTTCGAGGGTGCGGCCCGCGACGACCATGTCGAAGACGGCGTCCTCGAGCTCGGTGTGCGTCGGGAAGGCCACCCACTGGCCGCGGATCAGCGCGACGCGGACGCCGCCGATCGGGCCGGAGAAGGGCAGGCCGGCCAGCTGCGTGGACGCGGACGCGGCGTTGATCGCGATGACGTCGTACAGGTGGTCCGGGTTGAGCGCCATGACGGTGGCGACGACCTGGATCTCGTTGCGCAGGCCCTTCTTGAAGGACGGGCGCAGCGGGCGGTCGATCAGGCGGCAGGTGAGGATCGCGTCCTCGGAGGGGCGGCCCTCGCGGCGGAAGAACGAGCCGGGGATCTTGCCGGCGGCGTACTGCCGCTCCTCGACGTCCACCGTCAGGGGGAAGAAGTCGAGCTGGTCCTTGGGCTTCTTCGACGCGGTGGTCGCGGAGAGCACCATCGTGTCGTCGTCCAGGTAGGCGACGGCGGAGCCGGCGGCCTGGCGGGCGAGGCGGCCCGTCTCGAAGCGGATGGTGCGGGTGCCGAAGGAACCGTTGTCGATGACGGCCTCGGCGTAGTGGGTCTCGTTCTCCACTAGCGTTTTCTCCATTTTCGTCGTCTTCCGTCCGCCACCCGTGTGGTGGAGGACGTCCGCCCCGGCCACCCGTGTGGTGGGGGACGGTTGCGGAGAAGCGCTCCTGGCGTGCGGGCCGGTCTTCGATCGAAGCACCCGGCTCTCAGCCCCTTCCGTGGGGGCTTTCCGGATGCCACTACCGAGGACCGGCGGCGTAGGGAGGGCGCTCCTCCTCTTCAGTTGTGCGCTGTGACCCAGACTACAAAGGGTCGGCCGGGTCGCGCACGTACGGCAAAGGGAGCGGCCCCATTGGTGTGGGAACCGCTCCCTTCACAGTCTGCTTACTTGGCGCCGGCCGCACCGCGGCGGATGCCGAGGCGCTCGACCAGCGTACGGAAGCGCTGGATGTCCTTCTTGGCCAGGTACTGCAGCAGGCGGCGGCGCTGGCCGACCAGGATCAGCAGACCACGACGGGAGTGGTGGTCGTGCTTGTGGGTCTTGAGGTGCTCGGTCAGGTCCGAGATGCGGCGGGACAGCATCGCGACCTGGACCTCGGGAGAGCCGGTGTCGCCCTCCTTGGCACCGAATTCGGCGATGAGCTGCTTCTTCGTAGCGGCGTCGAGCGGCACGCTTACTCCTCGTATGGGTCTTCGTGGCCACCGAGTGCCCCAGGTCGAATTCTCTGGGGATCTTCCGTAACTCGGGAGGCGGGGTCCGCTGAGCGCAGCCTCCAGAAGGTCTCCGGGGGCGCGTACACAAACGGCCGTCACACAGCGTACCAGGCTGCCGGGTCGCGACGTCTCAGCTGGTGAGAGAACGGGCGCGGCCGTATACGTCCAGCACGGCCAGGGCCAGCGGGACCGGGCAGAGCAGGACCGCGGCCTCGGTGAGGTCGAGCAGCCTTCCCCAGAAGGGTGACAGGCCCCTGCGGGGGATGACAAGCGAGATTCCCGCGAGGAGGGCCGCGCCGGCGGCGACGGCGGCCGAGAGCCACAGCGTGCGCAGGCCCGGGGCGGCGGGGGTGTGGAGGGCCAGGCCCAGGACGAGCAGGGTGATCGCCGCGAGGCCGGCGGTGAGGGCGCAGACCACCTGCGCGGTGTAGCGGAAGAGGCGGGCGCGCAGCAGGACGGCCAGGCCGGTGGCCAGGGCCAGCAGGCGCGCCCAGGTGTTCTCGGAGGAGCCGAGGACGGCGGCGGCGCCGACGGTGACGGCCGCGCAGCCCCCGGTCAGGCCGAGGAGGAGTTCGTGGCCGCGGCGGGCGCGGGCGGCGACGGCCCCGGCGTCGACGGGGGCGGCGGCCGGGTCCGGGCGGCCTTCGCCCGGACGGTCACCGTACGGGTCGGTTCCGTGGCGGTCCGGGGTCCCGTGGCCGGGGTCCGTGCCGGGCGGCGGGTCGTAGCCGATGGGCAGGCGGGCGAGGCGGGCGGAGAGGCCCGGCAGGAAGGCGACGAGTCCGAGGGCGGCGGGGGCGCAGACGGCGGCGACGGCGGTGGCGGTGGCGTCGGTGGTGAGGGCGGCGAAGGCGGCGAGGGTCCCGGTGGCGGAGAGGAGGGCGGCCGCGACGAAGGGGGCGTCCCCGTCCGGGGTGAGCGCGGTCAGGGCGGCGGAGGCGACGAGGACACAGGCGCAGCCGAGCAGGAACTGGAGGCGGCCGGGCCCCTGGCCGGGGGCGGGGGCCACGAGGGCGGCGCCGGCGATCAGCAGGTGCGGCAGTCCGGCGAGGCCGAGGGCGGCGGCGGAGCCCCGGTCGCGGTAGACGCGGGCGCGGACCGCGGCGGCGGCGGTGAGCAGGAGGCCGGCGGCCGCGGCGATGACCCCGGGCGGGCCGTGGACGTCGTGGCGGACGGGGTCGGCGTTCCAGAGGACGAGGCCGAGCAGGACGAGGAGCACGGCCGCGCCGGACAGGCCGGCGCCGCGGAGCATGTCCTCGGACCAGCGGTGCCGGTCGCGGGCGACGGCGTGGGCGACGGCGTCGCAGACGTCGTCGAACACGGCGGGCGGGAGGGACTCGGCGAAGGGGCGCAGGGCGAGCACCTCGCCGTCGAGGACCTGCTGGGCGGCGAGGGTGCGGGCGCCGTCGAGGACGGTGCCGCAGCGGCGGACGAGGTGGAAGCCGGCGGGGGCTCCGGCGGGCTGCCCCTGGCCGGTGAGGCGCAGCAGTTCGGGGTAGACGTCGGCGAGGGCGATGTCCTCCGGCAGGGCGACGTCGACGCGGCCGTCGGGGGCCGCGACGGTGACCCTGCAGAAGCCGGTCGACTCGGCCGTGTTCACCTGCGTGACCTCCTGTCTCGGCGCCCGTCGGGCTTCCGGTTCGCGGCCGCGGCCGGGCGGGTGCGCCTGCCGCGGGCGCCACCGTACCCGTGCCGCGGTGGGGCCGGCGGCCAGTAGGATCACCGCCGCCGCCGGGCCCGGGAGGGTGAAAGTCCCCTTCCGGTTCCGGGACTTGGGGTGCCGGTCGCGGTGCTCCTTCCGTCGTTGGGGGGTTGGTGCTCCGGTGAGCCTGATCGTCGTCAAGCGTCCGCCCCGGACGCTGCCGCCCGGGGTTCCCTCGAACGAGGTGCGGCTGGAACCGCCGCCGGCGCTGCCGCGGGGGCGGCGGGAGGGGCTGCTGATGCAGTTGCTGCCCGTGCTGGGCATCGGCTCCTCGGCCGTCTTCTACTTCACGTCGGGTGCGGGTCCGTTCATGCGGGTCATGGGCGTGCTGATGCTGGTGTCCACGGTGGGCATGGTCGCGGGCCAGCTGGTCCGCCACCGGCGCGGGGCGCAGGGGGACATGGCCGACGCGCGGCGGGACTACCTCAGGTACCTGGCGCGGACCCGGCTGCGGGTGCGCGCGACGGCGCGGGCGCAGCGGGACGCGCAGTGGTACCTGCACCCGGATCCGGAGCAGCTGTGGTCGGTGGTGGCGGACGGTGCGCGGCTGTGGGAGCGGCGGGCCGGTGACGCGGACTTCGGGCAGGCCCGGCTGGGGCTGGGCGTCCAGCGGCTGGCGACCCCGCTGGTGGCGCCGGACACGGCGCCCGTGGACGAGCTGGAGCCGTTGACGGCGGGGGCGCTGCGGCGGTTCCTGCGGGTGCACTCCGCGCTGGAGGGGCTGCCCGTGGCGGTGTCGATCCGGGCGTTCTCCCACGTGACGTTGGACGGCGGGGCGGAGTCGGCGCGCGGGGCGGCGCGGGCGCTGGTGGCGCAGCTGGTGACGCTGCACTCCCCCGAGGACCTGGTGGTCGGTGTGGCGGCGGGGCCGGGGGCGGCGGCCTCGTGGGACTGGGTGAAGTGGCTGCCGCACGCGCAGGTGCCCGGGGAGGTGGACGGGGCGGGGACCAAGCGGCTGTTCGGCGACGACCTCGGTGAGCTGGAGGGGCTGCTGGGGTCCCGGCTGGAGGGGCGGCCGCGGTTCGGGCGGGACGCGGCGCCGCTGCCGGACCGGCCGCACCTGGTGGTGGTCCTCGACGGGGGCGCGGTGGCGCCGGACTCGGTGCTGGCGGGGGCCGAGGGGCTGCAGGGGGTGACGGTCGTGGAGGTGGTCGCGGGCGAGCCGGACGGATCCCCGCGCTTCGCCGGGGGGACCCCGGGGCGCGGCGGGCTGTCGGTGGCGGTGCGGCCGGGGCGGCTGCGGCTGGAGTCGGCCGGGGGGATCGTGTACGAGGGGGTGGCGGACTTCCTGCCGCTGCCGGCGGCCGAGGCCCTGGCCCGGCAGCTGGCGCCGCTGCGCACGGGCGGCGGGGACGGGGACGAGCCGCTGCTGGCGAACCTGGACTTCACCGATCTGCTGGACCTGGGCGACCCGGCCCGCGTCGACGTGTCCCGCACCTGGCGGCCGCGGCCGGCCGGTGAGCGGCTGCGGGTGCCGATCGGCGTGGGCGAGGACGGGGCGCCGGTGATGCTGGACCTGAAGGAGGCCGCGCGGGAGGGCATGGGCCCGCACGGGCTGTGCGTGGGCGCGACGGGTTCGGGCAAGTCGGAGCTGCTGCGGACGCTGGTGCTGGGGCTGGCGGTGACGCACACCTCGCGGACGCTGAACTTCGTCCTGGCGGACTTCAAGGGCGGCGCCACCTTCACGGGCATGGGCCGGCTGCCGCACGTGGCGGCGGTGATCACCAATCTGGCGGACGACCTGACGCTCGTCGACCGGATGGGCGACTCGATCCGCGGCGAGCTCCAGCGGCGGCAGGAGCTGCTGCGCTCGGCGGGCAACCACGCGAACGTCCACGACTACGAGAGGGCGCGCGCCGCCGGTGCCCCGCTGGAGCCGCTGGCCTCGCTGGTGCTGGTGATCGACGAGTTCAGCGAGCTGCTGTCCGCGAAGCCCGACTTCATCGACATGTTCATCCGGATCGGCCGGATCGGCCGCTCGCTGGGCGTGCACCTGCTGCTGGCCTCGCAGCGGCTGGAGGAGGGGCGGCTGCGCGGTCTGGAGACCTACCTGTCGTACCGGATCGGGCTGCGGACCTTCTCGGCGGCGGAGTCGCGGACGGCGATCGGGGTGCCGGACGCCTACCACCTGCCGCCGGTGCCCGGTTCGGGCTACCTGAAGTCCGGTACGGACGAGATGACGCGGTTCAAGGCCGCGTACGTCTCGGGCCCCCACCGCCCGGGCGGGCGGGAGCCGTCGGCGGGGCCGTCCCCGGTGGAGCGGGGGCCGGTGCTGTTCACGGCGGCCGCGGTGCCGGCGGTGTACGCGGCGGCGGATCCGGCCGGCCCGGCGGCGGGGCCGGATCCGGGTGGGGACGCGCTCGCGGACACGGTGCTGGACGTGATCGTGGCGCGGCTGGAGGGGCAGGGGCCGCCGGCGCACCGGGTGTGGCTGCCGCCGCTGGACCGCTCGCCCTCGCTGGACCGGCTGCCGCCCGCGCCGGGGCCGCCGGCGGAGCGCGGGCCGCACGCCGGGGGCCGGGCGCGGCGGGGCGGGCTGGTGGTGCCGCTCGGGCTGGTCGACAAGCCCTTCGAGCAGCGGCGCGAGGTGCTGCACCGGGACTTCTCGGGGGCGGCGGGCCACCTGCTGGTGGTGGGCGGGCCGCAGTCGGGCAAGTCGGTGCTGGTGCGGACGCTGATCTCGGCGTTCGCGCTGACGCACACCCCGGCCGAGGTGCAGTTCTACGGGCTGGACTTCGGCGGCGGGGGCATGGCGGCGGTGGCGGGGCTGCCGCACGTGGGCGGGATCGCCTCGCGGCTGGATCCGGAGCGGGTGCGGCGCACGGTCGCGGAGGTGGCGGGGATCCTGGACCGCCGCGAGGAGTTCTTCCGGGCGAACGGCGTCGACTCGATGGCCTCCTACCGGCGGGCGCGGGCGGCGGGCGGGCTGCCGGGCGAGGCGTGGGGGGACGTGTTCCTGGTGGTCGACGGCTGGGGCGGGTTCCGGGTCGAGTACGAGGGCCTGGAGCAGGTGGTCACGGACATCGCCTCGCGCGGTCTGGGGTACGGGATCCACCTGGTGGTGACGGCGGCCCGGTACATGGAGGTGCGGGCGGCGCTCAAGGACCAGCTGCCTGGGCGCCTGGAGCTGCGGCTGGGCGACGTCATGGACTCCGAGTTCGACCGCAGGGTCGCGGCGAACGTCCCGGCGGGGATGCCGGGGCGCGGGCAGGTGCCGGACGGGCTGCACTTCCTGGGCGCGCTGCCGCGCGTCGACGGCGGGCACGGCGCGGAGGACCTCGCGCGGGGCACGGCGGAGCTGGTGGAGCGGGTGCGGGCGGGCTGGACCGGTCCCCCGGCCCCGGCCGTACGGCTGCTGCCGAAGGTGCTGCCCGCCGACCGGCTGCCCGGCGGCGGGGAGTTCCCGGAGCGCGGGATCGCGATCGGCATCGACGAGACGGCGCTGGAGCCGGTGTTCGTGGACTTCGAGTCGGACCCCTTCTTCCTGGTGTTCGGGGAGGCCGAGTCGGGCAAGACGAACCTGCTGCGGCTGATCGCCCGGCGGATCGCCGAGCGCTACCCCCCGGACCGGGCGAAGCTGGTGGTCGGGGACTACCGGCGCGGGCTGCTGGGCGGGCTGCCGGAGGAGCACTTGCTGGAGTACGCGCCGGTGGCGGGTTCCCTGGAGACGCACATGGAGGCGCTGGCCGGGGTGTTCGCGCGGCGCCGGCCGCCCGCCGACGTCACGCCGCGGCAGCTGCGGGAGCGCAGCTGGTGGACGGGCCCGGAGGTGTTCGTGCTGATCGACGACTACGACCTGGTGGCCACGAGCCGGGGCAATCCGCTGGCGCCGCTGGTGGAGTTCCTGCCGTTCGCCCGGGACGCCGGTGTCCGCTTCGTCGTCGCGCGGAGTTCGGCGGGGGCCTCGCGGGCCCTGTACGAGCCGTTCGTGCAGCGGATCAAGGAGCTGGGCGCGCAGGGGGTGGTGCTGTCGGGCGACCCGTCCGAGGGTGACCTGCTCGGCCCGGTCCGCCCGCGCCCGCTGCCGCCGGGCCGCTGCCTCCACGTCTCCCGCAGGCGGGGCACCTCGCTGGTGCAGCTGGGCCGGATGCCGGGGTAGCGGGGCCGCGGCGAGCTGAGCCCGGGCGTTCGTTTCCGGCGGAAACGGCCCCGGGCCGCCCGTCGGCACAGATAATCGGCTGCGAAGACCGAGCAGCACCGCACGACCGACGGGAAGGGCCGCATCATGGGCACCCAGCAGGAGAAGGACGAGCTGTACGCGCTCGACATCAGCGGCGTCGAGTGGCAGGGGCCGCCCGGGACCAGCCCGGACGAGGAGCGGGTCGAGATCGCCAAGCTGCCCGAGGGCGCGGTGGCGATGCGGTCCTCGCTGGACCGTGACACGGTGCTGCGCTACACGGCGGCCGAGTGGGAGGCCTTCGTCCTCGGCGCCCGCGACGGGGAGTTCGACCTCACCTGAGGCGGCCGGAAACGGTGTGAGGGGGCGTGCCCGGCTGGCGGGCGCGCCCCCTCCGGCCTCCGTGCGCGGGGGTCTCTTCGCGTCAGAAGGCCTCGGTGAACAGGCGGGACGCCTTCACGTCGGTGGCGCGGTAGTCGTCCTTGCCGCGCTCGATGAGCCGGGCGACGGCCTCCAGCCGCTGCTGCATGTGGCTTGCGCGGGCGTGGTACTTCTTCTGGAGGGCGACGTACTCGCGGTGCGCCTCGCCGTCCCAGGTGTCGGTGACGACCTTCACGGCGCTCTCCATCTCCTCCAGGTCCTTGAGGATGTTCCGGGAGACGACGCGGATGCGGTCCGCCATCTGCTGGACGCTGTCGTACCGGACCCGGGTGTGGCCGTCGTGGCCGGACATGTGGTTCTCCTTCGCGCGGGGTGCTGGTGTGCCGGGGTGCTGGGGGCCGGGGCGGCCGTCAGAGGCGGTCGAGGCCCGAGCCGCCGCGGGCCCCGGCTCCCTCGCCGACCGAGGCGAACGCGGCGCGCACCTCCTCGTCCTGGGCGTTGGTGAGGTTCTTGGTCTGCGCCACGGCCTCGTGGAGCACTCCGAGCAGCCGGCGGATCTCGTCGTGGTCGAGGTTGAGGTCGGACTGGGCCCTGGTGAAGCCGTCGGCGCCGACGCCGGTCCAGCCCGCGCCGGCGGTGGCCAGGATGTCGGCCAGCTCCCGGGACTGGCGGGACACGGCGTCGGCCGTCTCGGAGATCCTGCGGGCCGCCTTGACGACGGGATCGTCGGCCAGTCCGAAGTTGTCGGTCATCCCTGACTCCTCGCTTCTCGGTTGCGGGTTCGCGGTCGCGGGCCCTTCACATCTCGCTCCTCACCCCGGTGTCGTCCCGGCCCCACCCCGGCCCGCGCCTGCGCCCGGCCTCGCGGACGACGGCGGCGGTCACCGCGATGACCGCGATCAGCAGGCCCGTGCCGCCCAGGGCGTACGCGGCGATGCGCCCGTCGCGCTCCCGGGCCGTCGCCGTGGGCCCGAACGGCACGGCCCGCGGGGCGGGCGCCGGGGGCGGGCCGGGGTCCGGGACGGGGGCGGTGGGCGTCTCGCGGTCGTGGGTGAGGGCCCGTACGGGGTCCACGACGCCCCAGCCCAGCTGGTCGTCGCGGCCGTTGACGGAGCGTCGGGCGGTGTTCTGGATCTGCCAGACCACCTCCCGCACGGTCCACCCCGGGTGTGCGGCGCGCAGCAGGGCGGCGACGCCCGCGACGTAGGGGGCGGAGAAGCTGGTGCCGTCGTCCACGCACTGGCCGGAGCCGGGGACGGTGGAGACCACGTCCACGCCGGGGGCGGCGACGCCGACGAAGTCGCCGGGCTGGGAGAAGGCCGCCCGTTCGTCGTTGCGGTCGGAGGCGGCGACGGCGAGGACGCCGGGGAAGGCGGCGGGGTAGGTCCGGCGCCTGACGCCGTCGCCTCCGTCGTTGCCGGCGGAGGCGACGACCACGGCCCGGGTCACGGCCCGCCCGACGGCCCGGGCGAGCTCGGAGTCGGCGCTCTGGGGGTCGGTGGTGTCCTGGGAGACGTTGATGACCTGGGCGCCGTGGTCGACGGCGTGGTCGATGGCCCGGGCGAGGTCGGCGGGACGGGCCGCGCCCCGGCCGTCGTTCTGCCGGATGGGGATGACGGTGGCCTCGGGGGCCAGGCCGACGAAGCCGGTGCCGGCCCGGGGGCGGGCCGCGATCAGCCCGGCGACCTTGGTCCCGTGGCCGACGGTGTCGTGGGTGCCGTCGCCCCCGGGGTCGAGGAAGTCCCGGCCGGCGGCGGTGTCGAGGGCGCCGGCCAGCTGGGGGTTGGCGCGGTCGACGCCGCTGTCGATGACCGCCACCCGGACGCCCGCGCCCCTGGTCCGCGCCCACAGGGCGTCGAAGGTGAGCCGCTGGAGGGGCCAGGGGCGCTCGGCGATCTGCCGCCGCATGGGGAAGGCGCACTCCCCCGCCCCGGCCGGGTCCGGCACGTACGCGGACCGGGCGTGCGCGGGGGCGGCGGGGAGGGCGAGCAGGACGAGGACGAGGGCGGCGGCCCGGGAGGGCCGGAGCACGGCGGGCCGCACTTCAGGAGCCCTGCGGCTGGCGGGCCGAGTCGGTGTCCAGGCGGGGTCCCTTGGAGAGGAACTCCGACCAGGCGGCGGGCACCAGGGCCGGGACGACCCCGCCGTAGCCGAGCCGGACCTGTGCCTGGCCGGGTTCGAACCGGCCGTCGCCGGATCCGCCCGGGGCCCGCGGCGCCCCGTGCCGCCCTGCGCCGCCGGCCGGTACGGCGTACCGCAGGCCGGTGTCGGTGACCAGGAAGAGGGCACCGCCGGCGGCGGCCCGGCGGCCCTGGACCTGGGTGTAGAGCAGGCCCGTGCCGGGGGTGACGTAGGCGCCGGTGCCGTTCGCGGTGGTGTCGACGGGGAAGCCGGGGCCGGCCCAGGTGCTCAGCGTCGGGGCGCCCCGGCCGTCGACGGACCGCAGGACGCTGCAGACGGTGTCGCGCCGCTCCCCCGCCGGCGCGGGCCCGGGGCCGGTGTCGACGGCGTTGACCGGGGCGCCGTGGAGGCGGGCCAGCGGACCTCGTCCCTGAAGGCGGTGACGCCCGGGCCGGCCCGCAGGGCCTGGACGTCGACCTCCCGGGCCCGGCCGCGCATGCCGAGGGGCCCGGTCGCGGGGGCGGCGATCAGCAGCCGGGCGACGAACTCCGAGATCCCGGCGACCCGGTCGGGCAGGACCACGTAGTACTGGGTGCCCGAGCCGGTCCGCGCGGTGAGCACCATGCCGACCCTGTTCCCCCCGCCGCCCAGGCCCGGTGCGGCGGCGGTGGCGCCGACCGTTCCGGGGAGCTGCGGGAAGCCGAGGTCGTCGCCGGGTTCGAGGGTGGCCAGCCACTCCTCGGTGACCGGCTGCGGGGTGGCCCCGGTGCCGACCAGGGCCGCGGTCAGGGTCCCCGAGTCGGGCCGGCCCTCGGGGAAGCGGTACTTCGTGCCGGCCGGGTCGACCAGGTAGCGCTCCCCGGCACCGCCGGTGCTGCGTACGTACAGCATCTGGCCGCCGGTGGTGCGGTGCGCGCCGTCCAGCAGGCCCGCCTCGCGGTCGGCCAGGACGAAGGTCGCGGTCCGCACGCCGTGGCCGTTGCCGCCGGGCCGCTGGCAGACGGCCCAGCGCTTGGCCCGCGCGGCGTCCCGCTCGGCGGGGAGCCGGTCGGGGGCGTACGGGATGCCGATGACGGGGCCGCGCGGGGGCCTGCCCCCGTCCAGCAACCCGTCGTCGATCCGGAACACCCTCGTGGAGCGGCTCGGGTCGAGCAGGAGGCGGGCGGAGGCCAGGTTCAGCACGGGGTGCAGCCGGGGCCGTGCCGTGCCGTCGACGTCGGTGGACAGCACCACGTACCGGGTCGTGGAGTGCTTCCCGACGATCACCATCGCGCCGGGGGTGTCCCAGCCCTTGGGCGCCTGCGGGCTGAACAGGCCCCAGACGCCCGCGCCGGAGACCAGCAGGGCGCCCGCGACCAGTCCGGGCAGGACGGTGCGCAGCGGGCGGGGGGCGTCCTCCTCGGTTCCGTTGGCGGAGGGGTGGAGGAAGGCGGCCACCGTGCGCCGCTTCGCAAAGGTGTACGCATTGAGCTCGTCGCGCCGGGACGCCATGACCGCCTGCTCCTCCCCGTACGGCCCGGCCGGCGGGGCCGGGTTGTCGGACCGGGGCCCTACTATGCCTCGTGACGGAGGGTCAGCGGACACGGTCACATCTGTCCGGACTCGCCTGATCCGTCCTTGAGTTCGGGGGAGGTGCGCCCGTGGGTGCGAGCGTGACGGCGGAGCGGGCGGGCGGGTCCGCTCCGGTGCGCGACGGGGTCTCACCGGCGCGCGGCGGGGTCGTGCCGCACGCGGGACCGGGCGCCGGGCGCTGCGGTCCGTTCCGATTGCAACAGCTCGTGCTCCTCCAGCTCGCCGTCGCCGTCCTGCTCGTGGCGCGGGCGGTGGACCCGCTGCTGCTGGTGCCGGCCGGGCCGTGCGCGGCGGCCCTGGCGGCGCTCGCCCTGGTCCGGCGCCGCCGGCGCTCGCTGCCCGAGTGGATCGGCGGTGCGCTCGCGCTGCGCGGGCGGCGGCGCGGGGCCGCCGCCCGTACCGTCCCCGCGGGTACCGAGCCGGGGCTGGCACCGCTGGTCGAGGCCGATCCGGCCCTGCGGACGTCGGCCTTCGGGGGCCGTGGGCGGCGGCCGGTCGGGCTGGTCGGCGACGGGACCTTCCTGACGGCGGTGGTGCGGGTCGACCTGGAGGACCCCGCGCTGCGGCCGGAGCGAACGGTGCGGCCGCTGCCGCTGGCCGCGGTGCGGGACGTCCTGGAGGTGGACGGGATCCGGCTGGAGTCGGCGCAGGTGGTGCAGCACACCCAGCCGGCCCCGGCCCCGCACCTGCCGGCGCGCTCGCCCGCGCGGCTCAACTACGCGCCGCTCCAGGCGCTGACGGGGACTCCGGCGGTGCGGCTGACGTGGATCGCCCTCAAGCTCGACCCGGAGCTGTGCCCGGAGGCGGTCGCCGCGCGCGGCGGCGGGCTCGTGGGGGCGCAGCGCTGTGTGGTGCGGGCGGCGGACCAGCTGGCGAGCCGGCTGACCGGGGCCGGGTTCCGGGCCACGGTGCTGACGGAGCGGGAGCTGACGGGCGCGCTGGCGACCTCGTCGTGCGCGAACCCGAGGGCGGTCGCCCGGACGGGCCGGCCGGCGGGCGGCGCACGGCGCACGGAGGAGACGGCGCGGGTCTGGCGCTGCGACGACCGGCGGCACACCACGTACTGGATCGCCCGCTGGCCCCGGCTGGGCGGCGACGGTCCCGCGCTGCCGCAGTTCGCGGCGCTGCTGACCTCGCTGCCCGCGCTGGCGACGAACTTCAGCCTGACGATGGCCCCGGCCGGGCGGCGGGGCGTGACGCTGACGGGACACGTACGGGTGACCGGGGGCGGTGACGGGGAACTGGTGGCGGCCCGGCGGGAGCTGGAGCGGACGGCGCGGGGGGTGGGGGCCGGGCTGGTCCGGCTGGACCGGGAGCAGGTGCCGGGGCTGCTGGCCTCGCTGCCGCTGGGAGGGGCGCGATGAAGGGGAGGTGGCCGTGGACGTGGACGTGGCCGCGTACGGGTGCGGGCACGGATACGGGCACGGATACGGGTGTGGTCCGGGGCGGGTTCGGGCTGATCGGGCCGCGCCGGGAGCGGCACGTGGTCGCGGCGGCGGACCTGGACGCGCTGGCGCTGCCCGTCGGGGACGACGGGGTCGTCATCGGCGAGGACGCCGGGGGGCGGCCCGCGGTGCTGGGCGTGAACCGGCCCGTCCCGTACGAGGTCACGCTGATCGGCGGCCTGTGGACGGCCCAGGTGCTGGCCCTGCGGACGGCGGCCACCGGGGCCCGGGTGGCGGTCGAGACGGGCCGCCCGCAGGTGTGGTCCGGGCCGGCCCGGGCGGCCGGCGGCGGGCAGGAGTGCGTCACCCTGCACGAGGTGGGCCGGGTACCGCCGCAGGGGGCCTCGGCGGGCGCACCGGTGCTGGTGGTCCGGGACTGCGGGGTGCGGCCGCCCCGGGGGCGGGTGGCGGCGGGGCCTTGGCGGTCGGTCCTGACGCTGCTGCCGTACCTGAGCCCGGCGGCGCCCCGGCTGCTGCGGAACTCCTCGCTGGTGGGGGTGCAGCGGGTGTCACCGGAGGAGGCGGAGCAGGCGGGCGCGCTGCTGCGGCTGCCGAGGACGACGGTGGACGCGCTGCCGACGCTGGGGGACGGGGTGACGCTGTGGTGCACGCGGGGGGACGGGACGTTCGTGCTGACCCGGGGGACGGAGACGGAGACGGGGCTGCTGGGGGCGGCGCGGCGGATCGACTGAGCGCGGGTGGTCGCGGCGTCCCGCCGGGTGCGCCGAGCCGGGCGCGGAATTCAGCCGTGGGTGGGGTGGGCCGGGTTGACGGCGGCCTGGCCGGCGGGGAATTCGGGGCGGGCGCCGGGGGTTCGGCAACCGAGCGCCGGGTGTGCTCGTCTGGGGAGTGGGTGGGGGATGCGGTGCGGGTCCCCCGTCCTCCCCGGACCGGAAGTACGGGCGCGGTCCGCCGACTTGTCGGCGGGTGCGCGCGGGGGGCCGCCGCCGGGTCGGCGGTGATGGTTGCTCAGGGCCCGAGGGGCCTGTAGGCAGGACGTGTAGGGGGCGCGACCTCCGGGGCTTTCGGGCACGGGGCGCGATTAGGCTGAGCGTGGGCGCGGCGTCTAGATGGGCGCCTGACCGGTGTTCAACGGAGCAGGAGGATCAGTGAGCGGCGATCGGAACGAGAGGCGCGGCGGGACGTGGGATGTCCCGACGGACGATCAGTCCGACGCGGAGCCCGATGTGACGGGCGAGTTCACCATCGACTACACCCCGCCGGCCTGGTACACGCAGAGCCCGCCGCCCGCCCCCGCCGCCGGAGTCCCCGGCCTCCCGGAGGGCAGCGGCTTCGAACCCCACCGCCCGGCCGCGGGTTCGGATCCGTCCCCCTCCGACGCCGGTCCGGCGGCGGGGCCGGGGTCTGCCTCGGGCGCCGTTCCCGTCCCGGGGGCGGAGGCTGCCTCCGGCACGCCGTCTGCGGCCCTGGGCACGGCCTCTGCGTCGCCGGTCCCGGGGGCAGGGGCGGTGTCCGGCGCGCCGGTTGCGGGGGCGGAGGCCGCCTCCGGCACTCCGGTTGCTGGAGCGGAGGCGGCCTCCGCCACGCCGGCTGCGGGGTCCGGGCCGGTCTCCGGCGCGCCGGTTGCGCTGTCTGAGCCCGCGTCCGCGGCATCGGTCCCGGTCCCGGGGTCTGCCTCCGGCGCGCCGGCTGCGGCCGCCGAGGCCGCCTCCGCTGCACCTGCCCCCGGGGCAGAGCCGTTCCCCAGCACGCCCGCTGGGCCCGCGTCCGCAGCATCGGTCCCGGGTGCGGGGTCTGCCTCCGGCGCGCCGGTTGCAGCCGCTGAGGCCGCCTCCGCAGCACCTGCCCCCGGGGCGGAGCCCTTCCCCAGCACGCCCGTTGCGGCCGGTGAGCCCGCCTCCGCTGCGTCGTGGCCCGGTGCCGGTACGGCCGCCGCCGAACCGGGCACCGCCGCCGCGCCCGTGGCGCCGTTCCCCGTGCCCGCGCAGCCGGACGCCGCCGCGCCGTTCGCCGTGCCCACCGTGCCGCCGATCTCCGTCTCGGTCGACGCCCTGTCCTCGGCCGTCGCCGAAGCGGCCGCGCCCGGGGCGGGGTTCGCGGTCCCGCAGCCGCCCGCGAGCCCGACGGCGAGGAACAGGCCCAGCGCGTTGGTCAGTACGGACATGGGAGGACCGTCCCCGGGTAGAGGCGCTTGAGGCGCAGCTCCTGCG
>NZ_JBFBGN010000109.1:0-24189 GCF_040684675.1 Streptomyces sp. NPDC089915
CCCGCGAGGTCTACCACGCTCTGACCACCGCACCGACCGAACGAATCACTCAAACCGACCTCACTCCAGCGGCTTGACGTCTATAGGAGCATCCCCGCCCGGGGCGGGACGGCGCCGGCCCGGCGCCACGGAGGGGCGAGCACGGGTAACACGAGTAACAGGGGAACGAGTGCCGGTGACGACGGCGTGGACGCGGGGGACGGTCGACGAGACGGTCGGCGCGGTCAACGCGCTGACCGCGCGGTGGGCGGCCGTGGCCGCGGGGGACGCCCGGTCAGAGGGCTCCGCGCGCAACGGTACGGTCTTCTCCGCCGCCGGGGTGTGGCCGCTGCTCGCGTTCCTCGCCGACGCCGCCGCCGGACCCGCGCGCACCGAGCTGGCGGAGGCCGTCGGACTGCCGGCCGAGCAGGCGGCCGACCGGGCACGGGAGTTCCTGGCGGCGCTGGACGGGCTGCGGGGCGTCGACGCCGCGCTGGGGCTGTGGACCCACCGGCGGCTGAAGGTGCGCGAGGAGTGGGCCGGGAAGCTGGGGCCGCACACCCACCGGAAGCTGACCGGCTGGCGCGCCGTCGACCGGCGGGCCCTCGACGCCTGGGCGGCCGAGCGCACCGGCGGGCGCGTCCCGCAGATGCCCGCCGACCCCGGCCGGGACACCCGGTTGCTGCTGGCGAGTGCGCTCGCGCTGGCGACCCGGTGGGTGCGCCCCTTCACCGCCGGATCCGCCTACCCCGGCACGGGCCCCTGGGACGGCCGGCGGCTGGCCGGTCTGTCCCGCACCACGCGCCTGCTCCACCGGGTCGGTGTCGCCGACACCCCGGACGGCCATGTGACCCGCCTGCGCGTCGTGGGCGACCGGGGCATCGACGTCCATCTGCTCCTCGGGGAGCCGGACACGGCGGCGGGCCGGGTGCTCGCCGCGGGCGTGGACCTCCTCGCCGGGCGGCGGGAGCTCGTGACCGGCGACGTGCTGCCGCCGGGTGAGGCGGGTCCCGGCCTGAGCGTGAGCCGGGTCCGCAACTGGTACCCCGCACGGCCGAGGCTCCACGTGGACACCGTGGCCTTCGACGTCACCGCCGGCCATGATCTGACGGCCTGCGCCGAGGTGTTCGGGCTGCGTTCGGCGACCGGCCGGGCCGCGGGGCACTTCCCCGGGATCGCCGGCAAGGAGCTCGCCGTCGCCCGGGCCCGGCAGTCCGCCACCGCGGCCTTCACCGACCGGGGTTTCGAGGCCGCGGTGGTCACCGCCGTCGAGATGGGCGAGGGCAGCGCGGCCACGCCCGAGCCGCGGTACGTGAACACGGAGGTGCACGCCCGCTTCGAGCGGCCCTTCGGCTTCCTCACCGTGCACCAGGCCTCCGGCCTGGTCCTCGCGTCCGGCTGGGTCACCGATCCGCAGCCCTACCGAGCGGCTCCGATGGACTGGTGACGCGGCCGGCGCGCGGGGCTCAGTACCCGCCACGGGCGGCGCGGACGCCCTCGTCGGTGCGCATCAGGAGCGCGTAGAGGGCGGCGGAGACGAGCATGCCCGCCGGGAGTGAGAGGTCGAGGCCGCCGAGGGCCTCGGCGACCGGGCCGGTGTAGAGGGTGTCCACGCAGAGGGCGGCCGCCGCGACCCCGGCGAGGAGGGCGAGGGCGCCGGCCGGGTTGAAGCCCCCCGTGTACCAGAAGGGGCCGCCCGGGCTCTCGTCGCAGAGCGCCGCGCCGTCGTAGCGTCCGCGCCGCAGCAGGACGTCGGTGGCGTAGACGGCCATCAGCGGGCCGATCAGGACGACGATCACCTGGAGGGCGTTGCTGACCGTGTCGAGGAAGCGGGAGACGAGCAGCCCGTAGAGGGTGAGGGCGACGGCCGCGGTCCCGTCGAAGAGCACGCTGACGGAGCGGCGGATCCGCAGGCCGACGGCCTGGAGCGCGAGGCCCGCGCTGTAGGCGGTGAGGGCGTTGGCGGCGATGGTGCCGAGCACCAGGGCCAGCAGGAAGACCGGGGTGAACCAGCCCGGCAGGATCCCCTGGAGGGCGGTCTGCGGGTCCGTCATGTCGACGGCCGTCGCGGCGAGCGCGCCCAGGGAGGAGACCAGCAGGCTGGGCAGGAAGGCCCCGAGGGCGGTCCAGCCGGTGACGGCCCGCCGGGACGCGGTCCGGGGCAGGTAGCGGGAGAAGTCGGCGCTGGTGGTGTAGGACAGCGGGCCCGAGGCGGTCATGGTGGTGCCGGCGATCAGGGCGGCCCACAGGGCGGTGCCGGTGAGCGGCCGCGCCGGGTGGTAGGAGAGGTCGGCGTGACGGGCCACCGCGACGGCGACGACGGCGAAGGCCGCGGTGAGGACCAGGGTGATCGGAAGGTACAGCCTCATGATCATGGCGTGGCCGTAGACGCTGATGGCGAGCGTGAGGACGGCGATCAGCAGGATCACGGCCACCTTGACCCCGGTGCCCGCCGTCAGGCCCGCCCGCTCGACGAGGGCGAAGGCGGCGGTCGCGGCGGCGGCCAGGTTGAGGGCGAAGTAGCAGACGGAGACCAGCCAGCCGCCGACCGCGTTGTTGACGCGGTTCCCGAGGACCCCGTACAGCGCCCGGGTGATCACCTCGCTGGGGGCGCCCGCGGCCGGTCCGGAGGTGGCGAGGAGCCCGGTGAGCAGCCAGAAGAGGTTGCCGGCGACGAGCACGGCGAGGGCCTGCCCCAGGCTCAGGCCCATGAGGACCAGCGCGCCGCCGATCACGAGGCTGAGGTAGTTGACGTTCGCCGCCGCCCAGACGGCGAACAGGTCGCGGGGGCGGCCGTGGCGCTCTGATTCGGGGATGAGGTCGATGCCGTGGGCTTCGATGAGGCCTGAACGCTCCGGGGCTGGAGCCGGAGCCTGTCGGGACGGAGCCGGGGCCGGGGCCGACGCCTGTCGGGCCGGTGCGGGCGCGGTGCCCGGGAGGGGGTGCGGGTCGGGGTTCGTGGATGCCATGCGGTGCTCCGGTGTGCGTGCGTATCCCACCTGCTTGCTTATTGGTCGCACACTCAATAGCATCGCCGGTATGTCGTCAAGCGTCCAGCGCAAACGAGTTCGCAAGTCCCCCGACGCCCGTCGGGCGGAGATCGTCGCGGCCGCGACCCAGGTCGCGCTGACCGAGGGCCTGGAGTGCGTCACGCTCCGCCGGATCGCCGAGGAGCTCACCGTCCGGCCCGGTCTGATCAGCCACTACTTCCCCTCCGTGGAGGATCTGGTGGCGGAGGCGTTCGGCAGCGCCGCGAGCGCCGAACTGGAGCGCCTCGTCCCCGAGGCCGCCGGCGCCGAGACCGCCACCCTGCGCCTGGCCCGGTTCCTCGCCCACACGGCGGGGGACGCCTACGACGCCATCAGCCGCCTCTGGATCAACGCCCGCCACCTCAGCCGCTACCGGCCCGTCCTGCGAGACCGGGTCGCGGAGCAGGAGGCCGCCTGGCGCGGGCGCCTGGAGGGGCTGATCCGCGAGGGGGTCGAGCGCGCGGAGTTCCGTACGCCGGATCCGTTCGTCACCACCGTCCAGATCCTCGTCGTCCTCGACGGACTCGGGGCGCACGCCAACACCGACACCACCGGGCATCCCGAGGCGGTCGCCCGGATGGCCGTCACGACGGCGGAGCAGGGGCTCGGGCTGCCTCCGGGCGCCCTGGACCTCCCCGACGGCCCGGCCCCCGACCGCGAGCCGCCCGCCACACCCACTCCCGCCTGACCTCCCCCACCCCCAAGGAGTCGCCGTGCGCGCCCGTCTCGTCCTGCTCTCCGCCCGCCTGCTCGACCCCGCCACCGGACTCTTCCTCCCGCAGACCGCGCTCGCCGCCGGGGAGGACGGCCGGATCCTCGCCCTGGGCGACGACCGCGAGGTCCGGGCCCTCGCCGGGCCGGCGACCACGGTCGTCGACCTCAAGGGGGCCGTGGTCACCCCCGGCCTCACCGACGGCCACCTGCACCCGGTGTCCGGCGCCGAACTCACCCACGGCCTCGACCTGTCGGGCTGCACCGGCCTGGACGACGTACGGCGGGAGCTGGCCGCCCGGGTGCGCTCCCTCGCGCCCGGCGAGTGGCTGTCCGGCTGGGGCCTGGACCCCAACGTCTTCGGGGACCGGCCGGTGGGGACCGCGCCCTTCGACTCCGTACTGGAGGGGGTGCCGGCTTTCCTGCTGCTCTTCGACGCGCACTCGGCGCTGGCCAGCCGCCGTGCCCTCGAACTGGCCGGCGTCGACGGCCCGCGCACCTTCGGCCAGGCCTCCGCCGAAGTGGTCTGCGACGCCGACGGCCGCCCGACGGGGCTGCTCCAGGAGGACGCCGCCTGCGAACTCGTCGAACGGGTCGCCCCCCGGCCCACCCGCGAGCAGCGCCGTCAGCGGCTCGCCGCGGCCCTGCGGGCCATGGCCGCCGCCGGTCTGACCGGCGGCCACGCCATGGACGCCAACGGCGAGAGCCTGGAGCTGTACGCGGAACTCGACGCGGCCGGGGAACTCCCGCTGCGGCTGCGGGTGGCGCCCTGGTGCCAGCCGGGCACCGACGCCGAAGGGGTGCGCGGCCTCATCGGCCTGCAGGGCACCGGCGGCGCCCTGTGGCGGGTCGCGGGCGTGAAGCTGTTCATGGACGGGACGATCGACAACGGCACGGCGTGGCTGGAACACCCCGACGGGCACGGCGAGTCCACCCGCTCCTTCTGGCCGGACCCGGACGCCTACACCGACGTCATCGCCCGGCTGCACCGCGCGGGCGTGCCCACCGCCACGCACGCGATCGGCGACGCGGCCGTACGGCACGTGCTCGACTCCGTCGAGAAGGCGCGGGCCGGCGGCGGGCCGGCCGGGGTGCGCCACCGGGTGGAACACATCGAGACCGTCCCGGACGACACCCTGCGCCGCTTCGCCGCCCTGGGGGTCATCGCGTCGATGCAGCCCACCCACTGCTGCGACTTCACCCGCGCCGACCACAGCGACAACTGGTCGCGCCGGCTGGGCGAGGAGCGGGCCTCGCGGGCCTGGCGCTGCCGTGACCTGTGGGACGCCGGGGCCACGGTGGTCCTCGGCTCGGACTGGCCGATCGCGCCGTTCCCGCCGCTGGGCGTGATGGCCGGGGCCCGCCACCGCCGGCCGAGCCGGGACCTGACGCTCGCGCCCCACGGTCCCGGGCAGGCGCTGACGGCCCTGGAGGCGCTGCGCGGCATGACCACGGCCGCCGCCTACGCGGAGGGCGCCGAGCACGAGGCCGGGCGCCTCGCCCCCGGATTCCGCGCGGACCTCACGGTCTTCGCCGCCGACCCGCTCACCACCCCCGCCGAGGAGCTGCCCGCGCTCCCGGTGCTGCTCACGGTCTCGGACGGACGCCCGACCCACCGCGCCGACGGCGTGTGACGGCGGGCCGGCACCGACGGCTCCGGCCCCCGCACGGGGCCGGGGCCCGGGCCGCCCCTGCCGGACCCGGCCCGAGTCGCAATGCCCGACGGAGGAGACGGCCTAGGCGGCCGGGCCGAACCAGCGGGTGAGGGTCTCGGTGAGACCCGCGCCCCCGGCCCAGCAGACGTACCCGTCGGGGCGGACGAGTATCGCCTCGGCCCCGGCCGCACCGGATTCCGCCCGGGCCCGCACCCGGGTGACCCGGTCGCCCCAGGGCAGCGCGGCGGCCGGCGGGGCCTCGCCGAGGAGGAGCAGGACACCGCGCCCGTCGCGGGTCAGCTCGCTGAACCGGACCCGCTTCCCCTCGCCGCCGTCCCCGGCGTCGACGACGAGGTCGAGGTCGGGCATGCGCAGGCCCAGCAGCGGATGGGCGGCCGCGTCGGGCGACGGGAGGCGGAGGTCGAGCCCCGCCATCACCCCGGCCATGTACCGGTTGGCGTCGGGCTGGCGGAGCAGGTCGGTGAGCACGTCGCGGAGCTCGGCGAGCCCGCCGTCGCGCTGCGGCCCCATGACGACGCCCTGCGCCCGGGTGAGGGCGAGCACCCGGGCGGCCACGGGGTGCCGCTCGGACTCGTAGGTGTCCAGCAGTCCCTCGCCGACCTCGCCGCGCAGGACGGCGGCGAGCTTCCAGCCGAGGTTGAACGCGTCCTGGACGCCGAGGTTGAGCCCCTGGCCGCCGGCCGGGGAGTGGATGTGGGCGGAGTCCCCGGCGAAGAACACCCGGCCGTACCGGTAGTGCTCCAGCTGCCTGCTGGCGTTGCTGAACCGGGAGGAGTAGCGGATCTCGGCGACGTCGAGCGCCCCGCCGTGGGTGGCGCGCAGCACCT
Source organism: Streptomyces sp. NPDC089915 (assembly GCF_040684675.1). Taxonomy (NCBI): domain Bacteria; kingdom Bacillati; phylum Actinomycetota; class Actinomycetes; order Kitasatosporales; family Streptomycetaceae; genus Streptomyces; species Streptomyces sp. NPDC089915. The sequence continues at coordinate 6,223 of NZ_JBFBGN010000109.1, forward strand.
CGCGGACCTCCTCCTCCGTCACGGGGGCGTCGCGCTCGGCCTCCATGGTCCGGGGGCCGCTGAAGATGAGCTTGTGCAGCCCGCCCGCCAGCGGCGTGATCATGGCGAAGTGGCCCTCGGGCGAGGTGTGGATCCGCGAGCTGATGTGTCCGCCGGTGCTGTCGTCGATCTCGCCGGTGAGCACCAGGTCGGCGGTGGCCATGCGGGCGGTGGCGGCCTGGCCGGGGAACGCAGCCCCGACGATCTTGCGCACGCTGCTGTGGGCGCCGTCGCACGCGACCAGGTAGCGGCCCCGCAGCGACCGCTCGGCCCCGTCCGGCGTGCCCACCGTGACCGTGACGCCGTCGGCGTCCTGCCGGAGGCCGGTCAGCCGGTGCTCCCTGAGCACCCGGCCGCCGAGCTTGGCGAGCCGGTCCTCCAGCACCGCCTCCAGCTGGTCCTGCGGGAGCAGGACGGGGTGCGGGTAGCGGGTGTCCCACGCCGTGTAGTCCAGCGGGACGGGAAGTCCGGCGAAGTGTCCGCCGACGAGCTCGTAGTCGATCGACCGTCCGAGGGCGTCGTCCAGCAGACCGCGCAGGGCGAGCATCTCGGCGGTCCGTGGCTGGATCGCTCCGGCGCGGGACTGGAGGTTGCGGCCGGGCAGCCGGTCCAGCACGACGGCGGGCACGCCGGCCAGCGCCAGCTCGGTGGCGAGGGTGAGCCCGGCCCCGCCGGCCCCCACCACGATGACATCGGTGACGTCGGACGCGTCGGCGACGTCGTTGACCTGCGCGTTCATGGAGCCTCCTCGGAAGATTCCCTCACTTGGTAGAGAACTATACCAGGTGCAACTTTCTCCTCGGTACCCCGATTGCTATCGTGTGCGCATGGCTGAACAACTCGGGCTGCGGGAACGCAAGAAGCAGCGCACCCGGCAGACGATCTACGAAGCGGCCCTGCGCCTGTTCCTGAGCCGCGGCTTCGACGAGGTGTCGATCATGGAGATCGCCGACGCGGCCGAGGTCTCCAAGCGGACGCTGTTCACCTACTTCCCGACCAAGGAGGACCTCGTCCTGCACGTGTTCGCCGACCACGAGGACGAGTCCGCCCGCGTGGTCCGCGGCCGCCCGGCCGGCACGAGCCCCCTGGACGCCCTGCACGCGCACGAACTCGACGCCCTGGCCCGGCGGGATCCGAACACCGGCCTCACCTCCGACCCCGAGGCCGTGGCCTTCGCCCGGCTGCTCAGCACGACGGCGAGCCTCAGCGAGCGGCTGCTGCGCTACGCCGGGCGCGGCATCGCGGCCCTCTCGGAGGCACTGGAGGAGGCCGGCGCCGACGAGCTCACCGCACGCCTCGCCGCCGTGCAGATCGTCACCGTGCTGCGCACCCTGGCCGACCGCAACAGCGAGCAGGTACAGGCGGGCCGCCCGGCCGACGAGGTCTACCCCGAGGCCGTCGCCGCCGCCGACCGGGCCTTCCGCCTCCTCGGCGCGGGCCTGGCCGACACCCTTCCGGCCTGACCCTCCGCCCGTCCGCCGGTCCCGCCGCGCGGCCGTCCGTCCCGCCGCGCGGCCGCCCGGCGGCCCGGCCGGCTTCCGAATGCCCGCACCCGGTCATTCATCCGGGTGATTCCGCCGGAGGCGGGGGTCGGGCCTGCCGGCCGGTCCCCCCACGGCCTCGCCGCCCTCCCGCCCTTGTCGGGTTCCCGGCGGGAGCGGGTCACGGGGGCTCCGCCGCGGGGATAGCTTTCGCGTGCCGCTCCGGGCCGCCTCCCCGCGCCCCGGTGCGCGATCTTCCGTCGAGGCTCCCCAGGAGGGCCCATGTGCGTGTTCCCGTACGACGACGATCCCGAGCCCGAGGAACGGGTCCCGGCCGGACTCCTCTACGTCCCGGTCCGGCCGGGAAGAGCGGAGGTGGTGGTACGCATGTTCCGCACCCCGCTGGGCGCACGCACCGCGGTCGCCTTCACCGCCCCGGACCGGCTGGCCGCCGTACTCGGCGCCGAACAGCCGTGGATCCGGCTCTCCGCGCCCGCCCTGCGGGCCCTGTCCGAGCCGCTCGGGGCCCTGCCGCTGACGGTGGACCCGGTGTTCCCCCCTCCCGCCGTCACCGGCTCCCTCCCCTCCGGCCCTCCGCTCCCCGGCCCGGCCGTCCCCGCGGCCCCGGCCGCCTGAGCGAGGGAGGTCCCGCCCTTCCGGCGGCGTGAGCGGCGGTTCGGGGCGGCTTCAGCCCCCGTTCGCCAGGCCTCGGTCGGGGGCGCTCATGTCGCCGGTGGCCGGCGTGCCGTCCGCGCGGCCGTAGCGGAGGTAGACGGTGCCGTTCGGGCTGGCCACCGGGGGTTCCAGGAGGGTGACGTTGGTGGGGACCGCGCCACCGTCGAAGACCTTCTTCCCGACGCCGAGGGTGATCGGGTGCACCCACAGGTCGAGGCGGTCGAAGAGCCTCTCGCGCAGCAGGCTCTGTACGAGGTCCAGGCTCCCGACGACCTTCACGTGCTCGTGCCGGTCACGGATCTCACGGACCGCCGCCGCCAGGTCCGGGCCCAGCCGCGTCGATCCGGCCCAGGGCAGGTCCGGGGTCCCGCGCGAGGCGACGTACTTCGGGACCCGGTTGAAGAGGTCGGCGATCTGGTTGTCCGGGCCGCCCTTCTGGTGCGGCCAGTAGGCGGCGAAGAGCTCGTAGGTCCGCCGGCCGAGCAGGAGGGCGTCCGTGTCCTCGTACGCGGCGAGGATCTGCGCCCCGGTGACCTCGTGGAGCAGGGGGGCCTGCCAGCCGCCGAACGGGAACCCCTCAGGGTCCTCGTCGGGGCCGCCGGGCGCCTGCCCGACCAGGTCGAGGGTCGCGAACAGTTCGATGTGGATGAGGCCCATGGTGTGCTCCCCGGGAGTCTCGGAGTGGGTCGTTCCGTCGCAAGGGCAGACCCTCGCGGGGCCGCGAAATCATCGGCTCGCGGCGAACTCGCTTCCCTCCCATGATCATCGTCCTCAGAATGAGCCGCATGACGACGACACGAGTGATCACACAGCAGGCCATCGGCGGTTCCGACGTGCTGGAACTCGCCGAGATACCCCTCCCCTCGCCGGGACCCGGCGAGGTCCTGGTCCGGGTGCGGGCCACCGGGATGAACCCCGCGGACTGGAAGGTCCGCATCGGCAAGGTCGACTTCTTCGGTCCGCCGCCGTACGTGCTCGGGCACGAGTTCAGCGGCACCGTGGAGGGCATCGGGGAGGGCGTGACCCGCTTCACGGCCGGCGAGGAGGTCTACGGCTGGACCGTCCCGCCGCACGGCAGCCACGCCGACCACGTGGTGGTCACCGAGGACCGGATCGCGCCCAAGCCGCGCACCCTGGACCACGTCGGCGCCGCCGCCCTGCCGATCTCGGGCTTCACCGCCTACCAGGCCCTGATCGCCCTCTCCGACGTCCGGCCCGGCCAGCGGGTGCTGATCCACGGCGCCGCCGGCGGGGTCGGGCACCTCGGCGTCCAGATCGCCAAGGCCCGGGGCGCGTACGTCATCGGCACGGCGCGCGCCGCCAAGCACGCGTACCTGCGCGGGCTCGGCGCCGACGAGCTGATCGACTACACGGTGGAGGACTTCTCGGCCCTGCGCGACATCGACGCCGTGCTGGACACCGTCAGCAACGACTACGGGCCGCGCTCCCTGCCCACCCTCAAGCCCGGCGGCATCCTCGTCGACGTGGTCGGCGTGGGGGTGGACCGCACCGAGGTCACGGCCCGCGCCGCCGAACTCGGCGTACGGTTCGTGGAGTTCTTCCTGGAGCCGACTCCCGCCGTGCTGACCGCCTTCGCCGAACTCGTCGACGAACACGGCGTACGCCCCACGATCTCGCAGACCCTCCCGCTCACCGAGGCCGCCACCGCGCACGACCTCAGCGAGACGGGACGGGTCCAGGGCAAGATCGTCCTCGTGCCCTAGGAACACCCCGGCGGCCGCCGGCCCGCATGCGGATCCCGTTCCCGGGGGTTACGTTCGCAGTGACCCCTGCGCGGGATCCGCCCGATCGAGGAGCGCGAGCACGGTGGCGCGCTCCGCCGTCCGGAGAGGACAGACCGATGAAGGGACGACTCGCCTTCGCCGCGCTCGTCGCGGCGGTCGTCGCCGTACTCCCCGCCGCCGCGTCGGCCGGGGCCGTCCCGGCCCAGCCGAGCGGGGACTGTGCGGCGCTCATCAACCTGATCTCCGACCCGAACGTCTCCCTCCGCGAGAAGAAGCAGGCGGGCCGGGACTACCTGAACACCCACACCAGGGACGAGATCGACGAGTGCCGCAGCAGTTACCGGGGCGGCATCCCGCAGTAGCGCGACCCCCTCTAGGCTGGCGCGGTGACTGATGAGGGCGAGCGGGTGCGGCCGTCGGGGGTGTGGGCCACGGCGGTGGGGGTGGCCCGGGTGCGGGCGCTGGAGTCCGCACGGAAGGACGCGCTGTTCCACGACCCGCTGGCACGGGCCTTCGCCGCCGCCGGCGGCCTGTGGCCCTCCTCGCCGCCGCCCGGCGACGAGGCGGCGCGCCGCCGCCGGGCGGCCGTGTCGTTCTCCATCGTCATCAGGACGAGGTTCCTCGACGACCTGTTGCGGCAGGCCTCCGCCTCCGGGATCCGTCAGGTCGTGCTGCTCGGCGCCGGGATGGACGGCCGGGCGTTCCGGATGGACTGGCCCGAGGGCACCCGGCTGTTCGAGGTCGACACCGCCGAACCGCTGGACTTCAAGGCCTCGGTGCTGCGCCGCGAGCGGGCCGTGGCGCGGTGCGAGCGGATCACCGTCGCGGTGGATCTGCGCGAGGACTGGCCGGGCGCGCTGACCGCCGCCGGGCACGACCCGGCCGTACCGACCGTGTGGATCGCCGAAGGCCTGCTGATCTATCTGCCCCAGGACGCGGTGGAACTGCTGCTGGCCCGGATCGGGGCGCGGTCGGCGGCGGGAAGCCGGATGGGGCTGACGCTGGGCCCGCGCGGCGTGATCGACCGCTTCGGCGCGGACGCCGCGCCGGGATCGGCGGCTTCGATGTGGGTCTCGGAGATGCCGGACGACCCGCTGGGCTGGCTCGCCGGTCACGGCTGGCGGGCCGAGAGCCACACCCTGCGCGAACGCGCCGCCGCGTACGGCCGCCCGGCCGGCACCCCGCCGCGGGGCGGCGGGGAACGGATCGGCGGGCTGATCTCGGCGGTCCGCCTCAGGTAGGGGCGGATCCCTCCCGGCTTCCCCGGCGGCCCGCGGAACCCGGCGGCGTGCGGTCACGGGTCACGGCAGCCGGTCCGCGTGCGGGGCGAGGGCCAGGCCGGTGGGGGTGTTGAGGCCCGTGGAGGGGACGGTGGCCTGGGCTCCGTCGGAAGTTTGACGACAGGCCCTGGGCAGCGGACGCCGCCCCCGCACGAGTCACGCCGCCGCCGGCCCGCCGCGCCACTCCGGTGCCGGTGCCGGCGCATGGGCCGGGGCGGCCGGTTCAGCGGACGGTGAGGTCGTTGCCGAGGGCGTCGCGCAGGTCCTGGAGTTCGGTGACGAGGGCCTGGCCCGCCTGGTTGACCGGGGTGAGGCGGTCGATGACGGCGCGGCTGCGGACGGTGTCCTCGGCGTTTATGCGCTCCATGATCTGGGCCAGCGTCGACTTCAGGCGGGCCTGGTGCCCGGCGTGGTGCTGCTCGACCGCGTCGATCAGCAGCCGGCCCTGGCTCTGGGTGACCCGCTCGAAGGCGTTGCGGGCCTGTTTCACGTGTTCGTCGATCATGTCCTTGCGTTCCTGGCGCGCCCTTTGGACCTGGGTCTCGCGGTCCTTGAGGAGGTCCGTGACCTTGGCGATGGCGATGGCCGCCAGCACGGCGGCGCCCGCCGGGACCGCGATGGTGGCAAGGCTGAGGCTGGTGGTCAGCCATACGGCCCCGGCCGCGAGCGGGCTGGCGACGCCCAGGGTGTTCGCCGCGGCCTGGACGACCCCGTAGGCCGTCAGGGGCTGGCGGCCGTCCGTCTGCATCGGGAAGTAGCTCGTGTCGAGCGGTTCCGGGGCCACCAGCTGGGAGCCCGTGTCCACTCCGAGGTCCGCGCGCAGCAGCTGCCGGGCGCTCGTGTCGAAGGCCCGCAGTTCGCGTTCCCAGAGGGTGGCCGGCCCGTCGGGCGAGGTCATCCACCGGCTGAACAGCTGGACTTGGAGCACGTCGACCTCGTTGGCGTGCTCGGCGCTCAGGTTGCCGCGTTCGATCAGCGGGTCGAGCTGCTGGTGCAGCAGGTCGGCCAGGCCGCCGAACGGGCCGCGTGCCGAGCGGATCCGGCGCTGCAGTTCGCGGCCGAGTTCGGTCCGGATGTGTTCCAGGGAGTTCTCGGCGCCCGCGATCCGGTTGCGCAGGCTGCCCATCTGGGCCTCCAGGTCCTCCACGGCCAGCTGGTGGGTGTCGAGCATGTCGGCGAGCTGCCGCTGGCGGCGCCGCACCAGCCAGCGCGCCTCGTCCGCGACCTGGCGCAGGTGCGCGTGGCCGGCGCCGGACTCCATCAGGTTCCGGAGGTGGTCGCGCAGGGTCTCCATGCCGCTGAGCCGGCCCAGGGTCTCACCGTCCTCGTCCTGGGCCTTCTTGAACTCTCCCTCGGCCTCCCAGGCGGCGGAGACCGGCAGGAAGCCCTCGCCGATGAACTGCCCGCCGGGGGAACCGAAGTGGGTGCGCAGGTAGGCGTTGTTCGTGGCCAGCACGCTCTTCCAGGCGGCCTGGCCCTGCTCCCGCTGGGTGGCCAGGTCGATCCCGCTGAGGACCCACAGCACCTTCTTGTTCGCGTTGCTCTGCATGTGGTGGGCGTAGAGGTCGCGGATGAGCTGGAGTTCGTTGGCGGTGAGGGCCGAGGTCGCGTGGCTCACGTAGATGAAGCAGTCGGCCTTGGCCCACGCCTCCCGCATGATGATCTCGTGTTCCTCGATCGGGGACTCCGAGCCGGGCAGGTCGAAGAGTTTGACCGGCAGGCGGGCGTCGGAGAGGAGCACCTCGATCGATTCGACGCGGAGGTTCATGTGCTCGCGGCGGCGGTTGGTGATGTCGCCGTCCACCGCCCCGTACGCGGAGACCACGGCGGGCGGCAGGTCCGTGCCGATGTCGTCCACCCGGCCGCCGGCGAACCTGGCGCGCAGCCGCGCCCGGCCCGTCGCGGCCTCGGCGGGCTCGTCCCCGACGGGGATGACCGTGCACGGGCACGCGGTGGTCGGGCGCGCCGACGACGGCAGGACCCCGAGGAACTCCGCCGACGGCATCCCGTCCTCGTCGGTGATGGGGATGTACTCCAGGCCGCCCTGGAGGCCGCTGATCAGGAAGCTCTTGCCGGACGACTGTCGTCCGAGCAGGGCCACGTTGAGCATGGAGGACAGGACGCGGGTGCGCAGGGCCTCGATGCGGGCGGCGTCGCCGGTCAGGCCGGCCGGGTCGTCGAGGAGGTCGCGCGGTCCGTCCTCGTCGCATAACCAGCGTTCACAACGGCTCAGCAGGTGCTTGAGTTCGTCCTGGGCTTCCTCTACGGGCATCATGCGGTACTTCTACCGCAGGACGCCGCCGCGCATCAGCGGAACCGGTCAACCGCGAGGGGGCTCAGAAGGCGAAGAGCGGGTTGCCGTTCAGGGTCGCGGACATCACGCACGCGTTGGCGAAGGTGTGCTTCCAGGCGACCCGTCCGCCCTGCCAGCTGCCGTCCGCCGTGACCGTGACGGGGTCGAGGTGGTGCGGGCAGGCGCGGCCCGCGGCGGGGGCGGCGAGCAGCTGGTCGAACCGGCCGCCGGCGGCGTTCGCGGCGTCGCACGCGGCCCTGGGGTCGGGGTGCGTGCCCTCGGCGGTGTAGGCGCAGCTGAGGACGGCGGCCCGCAGGACGGTTCCCGTGGCCGCGTCGCCGCCCCGGGTGATGGTGAGGACCATGGCGGAGGGGGCGGACGGGCTCGCGGGCGCGGCCTGCGCCGCGCCCGCGGCTGCGCCGAGGCAGAGGAGGGTGGCGGCGGAGACGGCGGCCAGGCGGTGACGCATGATCACATCCCTTTCAGATCGAAGGCGTTGGATGACTCCGAGGACCGTTGTGGTGGTCCGGCGGGATCGAGGCTTTCAGATTCGAAGGGTGGCCGCATGTCGGGGATCGGGATACGGACAGTTGGTTCGGATATCGGAGCCCGCAGGTGGCGGGCACCGCCCCTCCCGGGTGTGCTGGTGGCGGTGGTGCCGGGGGGCGCGCGCGGACCGTCCAGGGTGACCGGATCGGCGCGGTGCCGGGGCTGGGGCCGGGGCCGGTGCCGGGCACGTCCGGTTGAGGTCCCCGGCGCCCGGCATGACCGCCCCGGCCTCAGAGCCGGGCCGGCTCCCCCTCCCCGTGCGCGTCCGCGCCCCGTTCCGGCAGGAGTTCGGCGATGATCTCGGTGCCGAGCGCGTACGCGGGGACGCCCGCCGTGATGAGCGCGGTCTCGGCGACGCCGATCAGGTCGGCGATCCCGGCTCCGGCGTGGAGCGCGCCGCGGGCGTGGATCCGTGCGGGGTGCGCCCGGCCGAGGGCCAGCAGCTGCCCGAAGTGGACGAGCTGCTGCACCCGGTCGCCCAGCGGATTGCCGGTCAGCACGATGTGGCGCAGCTCCGCGAGCGCCTCCTCCGTCGGCAGCCGGCCGAACTCCCCGGCCAGCCGCAGCCGGTCCTGTACGCCGCCGGGGACGGTGCCCAGGGTGGAGCGGTAGCGGTCGCGCACCGCCTCCGTACGGGCGGTGAGGGTGTCGTCCGTCATGACGCGACCCGCGCGATCGAGGCGCGCACGGCCTCCCGGGCGCCCGGGGGGAAGTCCACGGCCCCGCCGATCGCGGCGGCGGCGAGCTCCGCCTCGGCGCTCTCCTCGATCGCCACCAGGAGGTGGGCGGTGGCCGCCGGATCCGGGCCGAACACCAGGAGGCCGTGGTTGGCCAGCAGGACCGCGGCCGTCGTAGGGCGGCGCTCCAGCACCTCGGCGATGCCGCGGACGGAGACGTCCGATCCGCGCGGCCCCCAGGGGACCACCGGGACCTCCTCGGCCTGCCCGAAGCGCAGCATGGGCTCCGTGCGGCAGGGCAGCGGCCGGTGCGCCAGCGCGAAGGCGGTCGCGGAGGGCGAATGGGTGTGGATGATCGCGCCCACGTGGGGCCTGGCCGCGTACACGGCGGTGTGCATGGCGGTGATCTCGGCGCTGACGGAGCGGAGTTCACCGTCGAGGACCCGGCCGTCGAAGCCCACGGTCGCCAGCTGCTCGGGCCGCAGGCCTCGGACGAACCCCGGCGTCAGCAGGAAGCGCTCACCGCCGTCGAACCTGGCGCTCAGGTTGGCGTGTCCGGAGTGGGACATCACCCCGGCCGCGAACAGCGCCTCCGCGGCCTCCACCAGCTGCCCGGCCCGCTCGGCCCGCGCGTACGTCTCCCCCATGGGGAACCTCCCGCTCTCCTGCGGCCGGCGGTCCGTTCGCCGCCGCCCTCCTGCCGACCACTCTTCAACTTGAACTAAGGTTCAAGTCAAGACAAGGCGACCGAGGAGGAGCGGCGGGGATGCGGAGCAGCGCGCGGATGACGATCGGCCGGCTCGCCGAGCTCACCGGGGTGCCGGCTTCGGCCATCCGCTACTGGGAGCGCCACGGGCTGCTGCCCGCGCCCGAGCGGGTGGGCGGCCAGCGGCGGTATCCGCCGGAGGCCGCGGAACGGATCACGGTGCTGCGGACCTGCCAGCAGGCCGGGCTGACGCTGGCCGAGATCAAGGAGTTCCAGCGGGAGCAGCCGCTCAGGGAGGCGATGATCCGCACCAAGATCGGCGAGATCGAGCAGCGGATGGTCGACCTCGAACACGCGCACCAGTTGATGACGCACGCCCTCAGGTGCGGGGAGGAGGACATCGTGGTCTGCCCCAAGTTCCGCGAGCAGATGGCCTCCTGGCGGACGGGCGAACCCGCGCCGTGAACGGCGGACGGGGGCCGCGCCGGGTCGGATGACCGGCGCGAACCCCCGCGGGGCGGCGAACCGCCTACTTCTTGATCTGGTTGAGGCAGAGCACGAACTGCTTGCCGGAGTGGCGGCGGGAGCCCCTGGTCTGCTCGTAGTAGCCCATGTCGGACTTGCCCTGGCAGCGGTTGGTGTCCAGCGTGCCGGAGATGACGTCGACGACCTTGTAGGTGGCCCCGGTGGTACCGCAGTCGACCACCTGGAGGTCCAGGGTGGCCGCCGAGGTGCCGTTGTTCTTCAGGCAGTCGCCGACCTCGGCGTGATCGGCGTCGTCCTGGCTCAGGAAGTAGCCCACGGCGCAGGCGATGAGGACGAGCACGATGCCGATGCCCTTGAGGATCTTCATCGGCCCGACGCCCCCGCTCCGGGCGGGAGGCGCCGGGGGCGCGGCCCACTGCTGCGGGGGCGGCTGCATCTGCGGGTGCGGCTGCGGCTGCATCTGCGGGTGCGGCTGGTTCGGGTACACGGGCTGCTGCGGCGCCCCGCCGTACGGCGGCTGCGCCTGCGGCGGCGGGTACGCGTACCCGGGCTGGGGCGGCGGGTACCCCTGCGGCTGCTGGGCGTAGGGGCCGGGCTGGGGGTAGGGTCCGGGCTGGCCGTAGGGGCCGGGGCCCTGCTGCGGCGGGTAGGTCATACGGGAATCCCTCGATGATCACGCGTTACGTCTGTCTGATTGACGTGCGCACGCTATATCAATCGATCACCATCGGCTGAATCCGTCCGGTGGCCAGACCTCATCGGTCCCCGGCACCGGGCTCGTCGTCCCAGTCGGCGGGCGTCGTGGTGCCGGAGATCCAGTCGTCGCGCAGGACCGCGTACCCCACGGCGTCGTGGAGCCGCCCGTCGGACGAGGGCCAGGCGCCCCGGTGGTGTGCTTCCTTCACGTAGCCCCCGCGCCGGAAGGCGCGGCGCATCGCCGCGTTGTCCTGCCGGGTGGTGCCCTCGATCCGCCGGACGTCCGGGAACCCGGTGAACACGTACCCGGTCAGCCAGACCACGGCCGCTCCCCCGAGGCCCCGCCCCCGGTACCCGGCGCGGATGCGCAGATCGAACAGCGGCGTGGGGTCGCACAGGTCCATCAGCCGGATGAGCCCGGCCCGTTCACCGGCGACGGTGATCCAGAACGCACGGTTGTCCGGGCCGTCGTAGCGGCCCTCCGCGACCCACCGGCGGGCCTCGGCCTCACCGACGACGTCCGCGCCGTGGAACGGCCAGGTGTCCCCGGAGAGGAAGGCGGCCAGCCGCTCCGCGTGCGCCGGCTCGAAAGGCTCGTAGGTGATCTCCACGGCGGCACTCTAGGTTCGGGGGCACGGGCACGGAACCGATTTACGGGCCGGCCCGGTGCCCGGCGTGCGGCACGGCGCTCTCGGCGGCGGGGAGAGCCCCTGCCGGTGGGGGCGGGGCGTCTGGCAGGGTTTGATCATGGACATGCACAGTTTGTCGCTCTACGGGTGCGCGGTGGCCGTCGTCGGGCCGGGGATCGGGGTCCTCGCCGCGCTCGCCGCGCGGGACGGCGGGGACGTGCCTCCTCCGGTGGCGGTGCTGCGGGCGTGGCGGCGGCCCGTTCCGGTGGTTGCCGCGGGGCTGGTGGCCGTCATGGTGGTGCTCGGTGTGGCGCAGAGCCTCGTACCCGGGATGGTCGGCGCGCTCGCGCGGGAGCCCGGGGGTGCGTGGTGGCGGGCCGTGACGGCGCTGGGGGTGCAGTCGTCGGGGTGGGGCCAGCTGCTGATCAACCTGGCCGCGCTCGCGGCGGTCGCGCCCGTGGCCGAGCGGCGGTTCGGGCCCTGGTGGACGGCGCTGGTCTTCGCGGTGAGCGGGGTCGCGGCGCAGGCGGTGAGCATGGCGGGGTGGAGCCCGCGCGGGGGCGGCGACTCGGTGGCGGTCTGCGGGCTCGTGGGCGCGCTCGCCGCCTGGTACGCGGTGCGCGGCGCCGGTGCGCCGCGGCGGGCGGCCCTCCTCGTCCCCGCCTCCGGTCTCGTCCTGTGCCTCCTCGCCAACAACCACGGGGTGGGGCTTCTCGTGGGCTGTGCGGCGGGGGCGGCCCTGGCCTCCGTCGCCGCCGGGGCGCCCCGGGACGTGCCGCTTCCCCGGATGTCCGTGCTCTTCGAGCCCGAACCCCGTCAGTGGGGCCTGCGGGGTGACCCCCACCTCTGGCGGGCGCTGCGCGACGAGCTGTCCGGGACGGACCTCCCGGATTCGGCCGACGCCGCGGCCCGCCGGCTGCGGGCGGCGTTCCGCGAGCTCGTCGGGCAGGACCTCTACGAGAGCGCGGCGTCGTCCGTGTACCTGGAGCGGTACGCCCGGCCGAACGGCGGCATGTCCAACGGATCGGTCTGCCTCGACAAGTGGCGGGAGAGCCTGATGCCGCTGCTGCTGGAGCGCGCCGGGGAGCTGCTGGAGTCGCGGTCGCCGCGGGGGCGTTGACGTCCGTCAGCGCAGGGTCTGGGTGAGTTCGCTCCGGCCGGGGGTGTGGACGACGCGGCCGTGCGCCCCGTTGACGAGGGGCATGTGGGGCGCGACGTGGCCGCATTCGACGTCGGCGATGACGGGCACGCCGAGCGGGCCCAGCGCGTCCATCACGGCCTCGTGCTGGCTGAGGGAGCGGTTGCCGGGCGCGTGGGTGCGGCCGACGAGCACCGCGTTCGCCCGGTCGAAGAATCCGGCGAGCCGCATGCCGTGCAGGTTGCGGCAGATGGTGAACGCGTCGTCGCCGGCGGCCTCCACGTACACGAGGAGCCCATCGGGCGCCTCACCGCCGGCGAAGGCCGCGACGTCGAGGTAGGGGGTGCCCGTGAGGTTGCAGAGGGTTTCGACGCAGCCGCCGATCAGCCGTCCCTCCGCGACCACGTCGCCGGTCCCGTCGAGCCGGGTCCAGGCACCCGCGCGGTCGAGGGTGTGCTCGCGTATCCCGGGGAAGGACGTGAAGTCGTCGAAGCCGGGGGCCCGGTGGAGGCCGGGCGGGGTCTGGGTGAAGCCGCTCCCCCGGGGTGCCTCGACGACGTCGAGCCAGGAGCGCAGGCCTTGGGGCACGCGGTAGGGCGTGTCCATGAGGTTGGTCCCGTGGACGGTGGCCGTGCCCGTCAGCAGGGTCAGCGGCGTCAGCAGGGTCGACGTGTCGGAGTATCCGACGAGCCAGGTCGGCTCGGCCTCCCGCAGCCGGTCCCAGTCGAGCAGCGGCAGCAGGTCGATCGCGGCCTCTCCGCCCCAGGGCGGCACGACGGCCCGGATCGCGGGGTCGGTCAGCATCGACGTCAGCTCGCCGGCCCGGTCGGCGGCCGGGGCGCTGATGTGCCCGGCGCCGTCCATGCACCGGCCGACGACGACCTCGTACCCCCGGTCCTCGAGGTCGCGGAGGGCGAGGTCGAGGCGCGGGCGGTGCTCTTGGGCGACCCCGCTCGACGGGGAGGTGACGCCGATGCGGTCACCGGGGCGCAGGGGCCGGGGAAATCGAATGGGCATGCGACGGATTGTGGCATGCGGCCGGGCGCGGAGGAGGACGGGTTCGGCCGGGGCTCAGTCGCGGCCGCCCGGCCCGCCGTCGAGGGCGGTGATGCGGGCTCCGCTCGCCAGACGGGCCGTCAGGGACACGGGGGCGCCCTCCGGTCCGGCGGGGGCGACGAGGCTGCGGCCGGCGGTCTCCGTGCGGACGGCTCCGCTCGCGGTGATGGCGGTGACCTCGCGGCTGCCCGCCGCGAGCAGGTACCAGCGGCCCGCCGGGGAGCGCCACCGGGTGCCCGCCAGCAGGTGCTGGCCGAAGCGGCCGCAGGCGGCGGTGGAACGGGCGCGGGCGACCTCCTGCGGGGGTCCGGAGGGCGGGCGCAGCTGGACGAGGACGTCGCCGGGGCCGGCCCAGCCGGAGGCGCGGGTGCAGCTCCAGACGGCGCGGCCCGCGCCGTCGGGGAGGTCGGAGTCGGCGAAGTCCCAGACGTTGACGGCCCGTACCCCGCCGCCGCCGAGGGTGCGCAGTCGGCACGCGCCGGTGGCCCAGGCGGCGCGGGCGGGGGCTCCGGTGGCCTCGCGGGGCTGCCGGGCGGGGACGGCGCCGGGGCCGTCGGGCAGCGGGGTGTAGGTGAGGTGGACGGGGGTGAGCGCGCCCAGGTCGGCGAGGACGAAGGAGTGCTTCTCCACGATGCGGGCCGAGGAGGTGAGTTCGAGGACGGGCCAGGCGTCGCAGGCCCCGCTCCCCCGGGGTACGGGGACCGGGGCGGTGACCCCGTCGGCGGCGACGGCGAGGGGCCGGGCGGTGTCGTCGGCGCGGAGCAGGTCGCGGGTACCGGCGGAGGCGATCCAGGGCGCGAGCAGGTAGCGCGCGGCCGCGCCGTCGGAGGCCCGGGTCAGGGTGAGGGCGGCGGCGGTGGTGACGCCCGCCTCGTCGGTGCGGGCCAGGTCGAGGGTGCGGGTTCCGCGCGGCCCCGCGGCCGGCTCGGTGTAGCGCGCCACGCGGTCGCCCTCGGCGTCGAGCAGCAGCACCACGGCCGTCGCCCCCGGGTCCCCGGGCACGTCCCCCGCGTACAGCAGGTGCGGCGGATGTGCGGGCGGGTCGGCCGGGGTGCCGGGCGCGGCGGTGGTGCGGACCCCGCCGGGCCGGGCCGCCCAGGCGCCCAGGGCTCGGGTGAGCAGGGCCCGGTCGGCGGTGCGGCCGCCCCGGGCGGGCCAGGCGGTGAAGTCCACCCGGGCGGTGTCCGCCCACGCCTCGGCCGGTACGCGGGCCAGCCGCGCGGGGTCGAGCAGCCCTGCGGCGACGGCCCCCGCGGCGGGCACCGCCTCGGTCCGCGGGGGCGACCCGTCGGCGACGAGGACCCCGGCGGCCAGGACCGCCGCCACGGCGGCGGCCCACCCGATGCGGACCCGGCGGCGGCGCCGCAGCAGGTCGGTGGGGCGGGCGCTGACCACGGTGGCGTCGAACCCGGGGTTCAGCAGGGCGGCCGGCAGGGCCGCGCCGGGGGCCACCGCCCGCGCACCCCTCACCGCGTCCCCGGGGCCGGGCGCCCCGGCCGTACCGAGCAGCCGCGTCACGTCCTCCTCGGGCAGTCCGTCCAGCCGGTGCAGCACGAAGGCGGCCCGGACCGGCCCCGGCGCCGCCCCCAGGAGCCCGGCCGCCTCGTCGATCCCGCCCGCCGGGGGCCACAGCCGCAGCCCCCACACGAAGGGCGGCGCGGGGGGCCAGCCGGTCCGGGCCAGCAGACCCCGGGCCGCGCCCGCCGGGGCGAGGGCCGCGCGCAGGACCCGTACCCGCAGCTCCTCCAGGGCGGCGCCCGGCGTGCCGGGATCGCGGCCGCCGCCCGCGCGGGGCAGGGCGTGCTGGACGGCGCGGTGCGCGAGGAGCACGCGGGTGTGCCGGCCGAGGGAGGGCGGGAGGGTCAGGTAGGCGAGGCGCACCAGGCGCGGGTACTGCTCGACCAGGACGGCCTCGGCCCGTTCGACCGCACCGCGCGCGGCGGGTGTCGCGGGCGCGGGCGGGGCGCCGTCGGGCTCGGAACCGGATCGCGGTGTTGTGGCCACGGCCCGTCAAACGAGTGAATCATGGGATGGTCACATGCCCACGTCGGCGGCGGTGTCCACGCCCTCAGGCGGCACGGGTCATCCGGTTGGCGAACGTCGAGAGGGTGTAGGCACCGATGCCGATCACGACCTCGAGGGCGTTGCGCCGGGTGTACCCGTGGGCCTGGAACTCCGCCATCTCCCCGTCGCTCACCGCGCCGGAGGCGGCGAGCACCTGGGCTCGCCGGCCTGCGCCGCTCGGCCGCCGTGTTCGACGAACTGTGCGCGGAGTGGGCCGCCGTCCTCGGCGCCGAGCGCGTCCGGGACATCGAGAACGGCCTGCGCGAGGTCGTCCCCGCCGAGACGGCCCTCCGCCTCGACGCCACGAGCCGGCTGGGCGGCTCCTAGGCCGTCCACGGCACGCTCCCGGGCGGCTCCCGGGCCGTCCGCCGCAGGTGCCGGGCGGTTCTAGCCCGCGCACGCCGTCGTCAGGCGGGCGCACTCCGCGACCATGGCGCGCAGGTCTCCGGTGGTGCGCAGGAGGCGGCGCTGGAGGCGGGCGCCGTTGCCGTGGGTGAGGAGCCGGGTGAGTCCGTCGCGTACGAGGTCGAGGTCGCCGTGGTCGTCGAGGGCGTCCCGTACGTGGTCCAGCAGCGCGTCGAGGACCGTCTCGGGAGCGGTGGGGCTCATGGTGCGCGGGTCGAGCAGCGGGCCGTCCAGGCCCGATCTGGCCGCCCGCCAGGCCGCGAGCCGCAGCAGGCCGACGCCGACGCGGGCCGGCGGGCGTCCGGCGCGCCAGTCGCGGGCGGCGGTCTCCACCAGTGCGCGGCACAGGGCGGCGAGCAGGACCGGGGTGCCGGGTTCGAGGCAGACGTCGGCGACGCGGATCTCGACCGTGGGGTAGGCGGCGGAGAGCCGGGCGTCGAAGTAGACCATGGCGGCGTCGCGCAGGACCCCGGTGGCGATCATGTCGCGCACCTGCCGGTGGTAGTGCTCCGCGCTGCCGAAGAGGTCCGTGGGGCCGGCGGAGGGCAGGCGGTTCCAGACGCGGCTGCGGTAGCTGGCGTACGCGCTGTCCTGCCCCTGCCAGAACGGCGAATTGGCGCTGAGGGCGGTCAGGACCGGCAGCCAGGGGCGGATCCGGTCGAGGACGCCCACGCCCTCGTCGTCCGACGCCACGGCGACGTGGACGTGGCAGCCGCAGGTGAGCAGTTCCCGGGCGGTCAGGCCGAACTGCCGGCTCACCCAGCCGTACCGTTCGCCGGGCGTGGTGGACGGCCGTACCGGCAGCGGGGACGTGGCCAGGGCGGCGAGGGCCCCGCCCGCGCCGGCCGCGTGGCGCGCGGCCTCGGCGCGCCAGCGGACGATCTCCTCGGCCAGCTCGTCCATCCGCAGGACGGGACGGGTGGCCAACTCCACCTGCTCGCACTTGAGCTCCGACTCCAGAGCCCCCGCCGCCGGCCCGTCCCTCCCGTTCCCCTCGCGGGAGGCCGCCGACATCACCGCGGCCGACAGCGCGAGCGGATCGCCGGTCCGGGCGTCGACCAGCAGCAGTTCCTCCTCCACACCGACGGTGCGCATGTCCGTCATCGTGTCCCTCTCTCGTCGGCTCCCACGGGTCGGGCGTGCCGGGGCCGGCCGCGCACGCGCCGGGTGCAACGATGCCCAGCGACCGCGCCCCCGCCCCGCAGGCGGCCGTTCGCCACGCCGCCCGATGGTTGGACGGCCCCGCCTCAGCCCTGCGGGGGCCGGTGGAGTCCGGCCGCCTCCGGCTTTGTGAGGGTGCCCCTGACGTGCGGGAGGATCATGTGGTCGGTGACGGATGACGAGGGGGCGGGCGCATGTGCACGATGAGCGGGGCGGACGAAGAGGCCATGGTGGCGGGGTTCCTGACGCAGTACCCGCGGGCCGGGCGGCCCGACTCGGGGGAACACCCCGCGCTGCGCGGCTGCGACGAGATCCCCTGGACGGATTTCCCCGGGTGCACCCCGGAAGTGCCGGCCCTGCTGTACGCGCTGCTCGATCCGGCGGCCGGCCGCGAGGCCCAGCGCGTGCTGAACAACGTCCTGATGAGCCACATGCTCCTGCTGGGTCCGGCGACGCTGGCGGCCCTGCCCTTCCTGCTGAGGCTCGCCGCGGAGCCGGAACTCCCGGCGCGCGAACCCCTGCTCGGCTTCCTGTCCTTCGCCGCCGAACTGTGCCGGCCCGTCCTGCCGGGCGAGGAGGGCTTCTGGGCCACCGAGGAGGACTCGGAGGCACACGAGCGCTGCCGGGCGGCGTTCGCCGCGCACGCGCACCTGGTGCGCGCGCTGACCGATGACGAGAGCCTGCCCGACGGGCTGCTCGACGCCGACGGCCGCGCGGTCCTCCGGCTGCTCGCGGGAGCGCCGGACGGGTCCGTTCCGGCCCCGGTCCCGGCCCCGGCCCCGGTCCACGGGTCCTAGGGCCTGTCCGCAATGTCAGGTGGGGAGCCATAGTCGCAGGCAGGCGAGGGTGACCAGGGCTTGGTAGTGGCGGGCTCGTTTGTCGTAGCG
>NZ_JBFBGN010000110.1:0-23803 GCF_040684675.1 Streptomyces sp. NPDC089915
GCCGCGCCCCCGCCGCCCCCGCTGCTCCCCGGCCCCCGCGCCTCGGACGCCGCACCCGCGGGCGGCCCGGGCCTCGCGGGACCGCCCGCGCCGCCTGAAGGGCCGCCGCCCGCGCCGCCCGTTGGCGCGCCCGCCCCGCCCGCCGGGCCGCCTGCCGCCCCGCCCGTCCCGCCTGCCGACGCGCCCGCGCCGCCCGCCGGACCCCCGCCCGCGCCGCCCGCCGGGCCCCCGGTGGCGCCCGAGCGGCGTCCGGGGCCGGTGGAGCCGCTGCGGCTGGAGAAGGGCGCCGCGACCGTCCCGCCGCCCCGGCACGACCCCCGGGTGACGGGGGCCACCGCCTACGCGGAGGGGGACGTCGCCGTGCCGCCCGCACCGCCGGAGGCGCGGGCCGAGCCGAGTCCGGAGCCCCTGCCCGAGCCGGACGAACGGCCCGCGGTCGGCCACCTCGGGGACCGCGCCCCCACCTACGCCGCCGAGCCGGGGGCGCTCCCCGCCGCCGACCCCGCCGAGCTGGACCTGCTCACCCCCGACACCGTCCTTGAGGGCGCCCGGTACGGCACCTACACCCTGCGCGCCGCCTCGCTGCGCGGCGACTCCGCCCGCTACCGGGGCGACGCCCGCCGGGACTTCCTGCTCACCGCCCGCTTCGGCAGCGGGGACGACGCCCTCGTGCTGGTGGTCCTGGCCGGCGGGGACCGGGCCGCCCCCGGCGCCCGCGAGGCCGCCGCCGAACTCGGGCACTCCGTCGCCGCGGCCGTCGGGCGCAGCCGGGAGCGGCTCGCCGAGGACATCCGGGCGGGCCGCCGCGAGGCCCTGCTCTCGGGGCTCCAGCGGCTCACCGACCGGGGCTACGGGCGGCTGCGGGCCCGCGCCGCCGAACTCGGGCTCGACGAGGAGTCCTACACCGCCGGACTGCGCGGGCTGCTGCTGCCGCTGGACCCGCGGTGCCCGCACCGGGTCTGCTTCGGCTTCGGCGCGGGCGGGGTGTTCCGGCTCCGCGGCGGCCGCTGGCAGGATCTGGAGGAGGACGCCGCCGCCGGCGCCTTCCGGTTCCGCGCCGCCGCGGCCCGCCCGGGAGACACCCTGCTGCTCTGCTCCGGAGGCCTCGCCGACCCCATGCGCGAGGAGGGCCTGCTCCCGGCCGAACTCGCCGCCCGCTGGTCGCAGGGGGAGCCACCGGGACTGGCCGCCTTCCTCGCGGACACCCAGCTCCGCCTCAAGGGCTACGCCGACGACCGCACGGCCGCCGCCGTCTGGGAGGCCTGACCGGAGCCCGTCAAGGGGAGCCGCCGGGGGCGACGGCGGAATCTCGCCGCCGGTGGGAGTTTTCCTCCCCCTCGTGCAGTACGCCCCGCCCGTCAAACTGCCCCTCTTCGGCGCCGGAGGCCCGTACCGACCGGACGGGATCCACCGGTTTCCGGCCTCCGTCCGTACGGAACCGCGCGCCGCGGCCGCCCGGCCGGTGGCGGGGCCGCTCTGGTGGAGGGGGTGCGGGAGGAAGCGGGGCTGTCGGATCCACCGAGGGACGGTGTCCGAGCGGTGACCGGATTCGCACCATCGGACAGCGGGACCGTGTCGGCCGGGGGTGCGGCCGGTCGTCCGCGGATGGCCGGATCTCATGGTCGCCGCCCGCCCGGCCGTTGAGGGGGAAGGAGTGTGAACCCGCCCCGAGGGCATGCATTCCGTAGGCCTGTTCGAGATCCAGGCACCGGAATACGGGGAGGTACTTCACCGTGCGCGTGGGGGCGAAGACCGGGAAGCCGTGGCGGAGGGGGCGGCCTGTGCCGCGCGAACCGTCGCAGGGCCAGGCGGAGATGACGCGCAGTGTGCACCGGGCCGACCTGAAGGCGGTGGGCCAGGTCCGCAGGGAACTGCGGGAGCTGCTCCGTCACCGCTGCGGGGCCGATACGGCCCAGGTGGCCGAGCTGCTGGTCACCGAACTCGTCACGAACGCCCTCGTCCACACCGAGGGCGGGGCCGAGGTGTCCGCGAGCGTCAAGGGAGCCCGGCTGAGGGTGGAGGTCCGCGACGGCGCCGCCCGCAGGCCCCGGCCGTACGTACCGTCCGCCGACGACGGTACGCACGGACGGGGACTGGTCCTGGTGGAGGCGCTCGCCGACACCTGGGGCGTGGACCCGCCGGCCCTGGGGCCGGGCAAGGTGGTCTGGTTCGAGCTGGCGGACGCCCTGGAGGACGCCGGGTAGCCGCGGGCGGACCCGTGACACAGGACGGCGGGGCCGCCCGAAGGCAGCCCCGCCGAGGTGGTACGGCCGCTCCGGCCCGTCGTGCCGGTCAGCCGAACTGCTGCTCCAGGTCCTTCAGTTTGCGCTCCAGTGAGTCGAGCCGGGGGATGGTCTGGGTGTCGTCCTCGGCGGTGAGGTCCACCGTCCGGGGGCCGGCCGGGTCAGCGGACTCGGCCGCGTTCACGGCCTGTAGGGAGGGCCTTCGTCGCAAGGGCAGTTGTCCCGGTTCCGATATGGCCGGCTCCGCGCCGACCGGCGCGGAGCCCGTCCCGGGGGTCAGCCCCGGCAGGTCGACCTGACGCGCCCGGGCCCGCCCGAACGCCCTGTTCTGCCGGCCCAGCGCCTTGATGCGGGCGCGGTCCAGACGGTGCTGCTCCCGCCTGCGGTGCCGGTCCTGCTCCCGCTCCTTCTTGTCCTCGCGCACCTCGTCGACGGCCTCGTCGAGCGTGCGCACGCCCTCCAGGAGCATCAGCGACCAGGCGCCGAAGGTCTCGCGGGGGGCCCGCAGCCAGCGCACCATGCGGATCTGCGGCAGCGGGCGCGGGATCAGACCCTGCTCGCGCAGCGCGGCCCGGCGGGTCTGCTTGAGCGCCCGGTCGAAGAGCACGGCCGCCGAGAGCGACATCCCGGCGAAGAACTGCGGAGCCCCGTCGTGGCCCGAACCCCTGGGCGCGTGCACCCAGTTGAACCAGGCCGCCGCCCCGGCGAAGAGCCAGACCAGCATCCGGGAGCCGAGGGCCGCGTCGCCGTGGCTGGCCTCGCGCACGGCGAGCACCGAGCAGAACATGGCGGCGCCGTCGAGGCCGAACGGGACGAGGTACTCCCAGCCGCCGGAGAGGTTGAGGTTCTGCCGGCCGAAGCCGACGAGCCCGTGGAAGGAGAGCGCGGCGGCCACCGCCGCGCAGCAGAAGAGCAGCACGTACGAGGCGGTGCCGTAGACGGCCTCCTTGCGCCGCCGGCGCTCCTCGCTGCGTTCCCAGCTGTCGTCGGCCGCGGCCTTCTCGCCCTCACGCTTCCCCCGGGCCAGCACCGCCACTGCCGCAAGTACGCCCAGGATCAACAGGCCGCCGGGCAGCAGCCAGTCCAGCGATATGTCGGTCAGTCTCATGCGGTTGTCCCTTGCCTCGCGTATGCGGCTTTCCGGGCGCCATAGTGGCGCAGCCGGTCCGTGGTGCACGTGGGTTTCGGGTCAAGTGGACGCCAACGGGGGGCGGGGCCCGTCGGATAGGGTGTTGTGTCTCGAACTGCTGCTCGCGTAAGCCGAGTTGAGTTCGAATACGCTTCATCCGGCGGGGTGGGTTCAGGCCGCGGCGGCCGTGAGCCGGGCGACCCGCTCGGCGTCGCGGGTGCGGGGGCAGGTCGTGCAGGTGTCCTCCGGGCGGACCGTGTAGAAGAAGC
This sequence comes from Streptomyces sp. NPDC089915, assembly GCF_040684675.1. Taxonomy (NCBI): domain Bacteria; kingdom Bacillati; phylum Actinomycetota; class Actinomycetes; order Kitasatosporales; family Streptomycetaceae; genus Streptomyces; species Streptomyces sp. NPDC089915. The sequence goes on from NZ_JBFBGN010000110.1 coordinate 3,642, forward strand.
AGCAGCCCGCCCGGTCCCGGGTGGTCAGCTCCGTCCCGCAGGGGCCGGCGAGGGTGCGGAAGCGCGCGCCCGCCGCGTACGGGGCGAGCGCCCCGGGCAGCAGCCGTTCCAGCTCGCGCACCGCCCGCCGCTCCTCGCCGAGCAGGCTCCCCAGGTACCAGAGGCCCTCGACGATCTCGTCGGTGGCCGTCGCCCACAGGGCGCGCGGGCCGCGCCGCATCCGCGGGCCGAACCCCTCCAGCAGCGGTCCGAGGTGCTGGGCCACCGCGGCCCGCACCTCCTCGCGCAGTTCCTCCTCGCCCGCCACGGTCCGCGCCCCGGGGAGGGCGGCAGCCGGGTCTCCGGGCAGGCAGGCGAACTCCTCGACCCGTACGGCCATCCGCCCCTCCGTCCGGTGGAAGGCCACCCGGTCCACCGGGAGGCGGGGCACCCGGCGCTCCAGGAACCACGGGACGGTGATCAGCAGGCAGGCCGGCCAGGCGTACCGGTGCAGACCGAAGCCGGCCACCACGTCGGGCCGCGCCGGGCGCCCGTAGTCCCGTACCACCTGGGCCGCGTCCCAGGCGAGATGGGCGTCGAGGGCCCCGCCGCCCGCCGCGAGCTCGTGCGCGCCGACCCATCCCACACCGCGAGGGAGGGGTTCGTGCGCGCCGTGCTCGCGGATCCGCAGCCCCGGATAGGCCGCCGTCAGGCGCTCGTACGCACGCGCCACCGGAGAGCCGGCCGGGGCGGGTGCGGGCGGGAGCAGGACGGGGACGGCCGAGCCGGAGCCGGACATGACGGACCACCGATCACGCGTTGCGAGCAAGGTTAGCCTAACCTTAGCTGATCTACGGCGATCCGTCCGCCCCCCGCCGCCCCCGGTTCCTTCACGTGATCCGCGCCTCGCGCACCCCGGAGCCCCCGGGGCCGTCACCTATCCTCGGAACCGGTCGAGACCCGGAGGAGGACCGAGTGCGCGGAGCGGCCCATGCCCTGGTGTCGGAGGCGTCGGAGGCGTCGGAGGCGTCGGAGCCCTGCGGCCCGGCGGTGCGGCCGGTGATACCGGCCCAGAAGGTGCTGCGCCATTCGGTGCGCGGACAGGTCCTGGACGCGCTGCGCGCGGCGCTGGTCGACGGGGAGCTGGTGCCGGGGGAGATCTACTCGGGCCCGGCGCTCGGCGAACGCTTCGGGGTCTCCGCGACCCCGGTCCGCGAGGCGATGCAGCAGCTGGCGCTGGAGGGGGCGGTGGAATGCCTGCCCAACCGGGGCTTCCGGGTGCTGACCCGGACCGCCCGCAGCCTGGCGGAGCTCGCCGAGGTGCGGGCCCTGCTGGAGGTCCCGGTGATGCTGCGGCTGGCCCGCTCGGTACCGGCCGCCACCTGGGAGACCCTGCGCCCGGCGGCCCTCGCCACGGTGGAGGCGGCCGCCACCGGTGACCTGCCGGGGTACGCGGAGGCGGACCGCGCCTTCCACCGGGCGGTGCTCTCGCTGGCCGACAACGGGCAGCTGGTGCAGATCGCCGAGGAGCTGCACCGGCGGGCGCAGTGGCCGCTGCCGGGGGCTCCGCGGGTGCGGTGCGCGGACCTGATGGCCGACGCGGCCGAGCACTCGGCGCTGCTGGAGGCGCTGATCGCGCAGGACCTCCCGGCGGTCGAGTCCCTGGTCCGCACCCACTTCGCGGGCGCGTAGCCGCCTGCGGGTCCCGCTGCGCGGAGCCGTCTCCCCGCCCCGCCCTTTCGCCGTTTCCCGGGGGCTCCGCCCCCGGACCCCCGCGCCTCAAACGCCGGCGGGGCTGTAAACAGCCCGCGCGGCGTTTGAGCGCAACGGGCGCGGAGCGTCCGGAACGGGTCCGGGCAGGGCCCGGGGAACGGTGGAAGGGCGGGTAGGGGACCTCGCCCCGCGCAGCGGCGACGGCCGAGCCGCGCGAGCGGCGCGTCAAGAGGGAGTCGGGTGGAGTTGTTCCGCCAGCCAGGTCGGGATGCCGCCCAGGAGGTGGAACAGGCGGCGGGCCTCCTCCCGCAGCCGGGAGGCCTCCGGCTCCGGCTCCGCCTCGGCCAGCGCGGCCAGCGCGGGGGCCGTGCCCACCAGGAAGCCCAGGTCCTCCCGGATCCGCAGGGACTCCGCGAAGCCCTTGCGCGCCTCCGCCACCTCCCCGTCCCGCAGGGCCAGCGCGGCCAGGTGGCGCCAGGTGAACGACAGCAGCAGCGTGTCCCCGTGCGCCTCCGCCCCCGCGTGGGCCCGGTGGTAGGCCGGCCGGGCCGCCTGCGGGGCGTCCGCGAGGTGCTCGGCGACCAGGCCCCGCCGGAAGTCCAGCAGCGGCCGGGTCCGCGACCCCGGGGACAGCAGCGCCGCCGCCCGGCCGAGCGCCGAGCGGGCCTCGTCCGCCCGGTCCCGTACGCCGAGCACGGTCGCGGCGTAGGCCAGCTGGCCGCGCTCGCAGGCGGCCGCGCCGCGTTCGTCGTCGTCCCGGGCCGTGGCCTCGGCCGCCCTCAGCGCGTCCTCGGCCTCGCTCCAGCCCTGGCCGGTGAACAGGCACCGTTCGACCAGGAGCGCGGTCCGCTGGACCGCTGCCCCGGCCTCGTGCGCGTACGGCGTCAGCAACGCCGCCGCGTCCGTCCAACAGCCGCGCGAGCGCAGCCGCCATATCGCTCGCTGGAGGGGGTCGTCGCCCCCCGTTGATCCCGCACCGGACATGGCGGTATCCGCCACATTGCCCTCCCCGAAGCAACCAAGCAGCACGTCGTTGAGCCCTGGGGCGAAATGAGAGCACGGATCGGCTGCCTCGGCCAAGGGGTCGGGTGAACTCTTTCACAAAGTCCGGACGGTTCGTCAGCGGCCCCCGTCCGGCCCCTTGGTGCCTGTTTCGTCAGCTCATGCGCAGTGCCAGGAAGAAGTCCAGCTTGTCCTCCAGCCTCGAGAGGTCGCGCGACGTCAGCTGCTCGATTCGCCCGACACGGTAGCGCAGCGTGTTGACGTGGAGGTGCAGCCGCGTCGCGCAGCGGGTCCAGGAGCCGTCGCAGTCGAGGAAGGCCTCCAGGGTCGGGATGAGCTCCGCGCGGTGGCGGCGGTCGTAGTCGCGCAGCGGGTCCAGCAGCCGGGCCGTGAAGGCGCGGCGCACGTCGTCCGGCACGAACGGCAGCAGCAGCACGTGCGAGGCGAGCTCGTGGTGGCCGGCGGCGCAGACCCGGCCGGGACGGGCGGCGGCGACCCGGCGGGCGTGCCGGGCCTCCTCCAGCGCCCCGCGCAGCCCCTCGGCGGAGTGCACGGCCGCGCTGACGCCCAGGGTGAGCCGGCCGTCGTCGGCCAGACCGGCCGCCAGCGGCTCGCGGACGGACGCCAGCAGCGCGTCGGCGTGCAGCGCGGAGTCCGGGCCCTTGTCCTCGCCGGGCTCCCCGGAGAGCGCGGGCAGCGGCACGAGGGCGATGGCCTCGTCCCCCGCGTGGGCCACCGCGATCCGGTCGGACGGCTCCGGCCCGGACAGCGAGGGGTCGACGAGGATCTCCTCCAGCAGCGACTGGGCCACCGGGCCGCCGGGGATGTCCCCGCCCTCCCAGTCCACCCGCGCCACGACGACCTGCCAGTGCGGGGCGGAGCCCAGCCCGGGCAGCAGGACCGGCGCCGCCACCCGCAGGCGGGCGGCGATCTCGGCGGGCGGAGCACCCGTCTGGACCAGCTCCAGCACCTCCTGCGCCAGCCGGCGGCGCACCGTGCGGGCCGCGTCACGGCGGTCGCGTTCGACGGCGATCAGCTGGGTGACGCCCTGGAGCAGGTCGAGCCGCTCGGCCGGCCAGTCGCCCGCGTCGGCCTCGACCGCGAGGAGCCAGTCGGACAGCACGCTTTCGCGCACGTCACGGGCCCCGGGGCCCTGGCCGCGGCCCGCTCCCCTGATCGGGAAGAGGGAGTAGGTAATACCCTGGAGGGACAGCCGGTGCGGGCCCCTGCGGCCGGTCCGGACCGCCGCGAGGTGTTCGCTCGCCAGCGTCGCGCAGACGCCCGGGGACAGGGGCTCGCCCGCTCCGGCGATCTGCCGCCCGGTGGGGGAGAGCACCCAGGCCCGCAGATCGAGGTCCGTGGTGAGCAGATCCAGCACCACATCGGGTCCGCCACCCGCCGGCCCCGAGGTCATCAGCCGCCGGTGGCGGTCGACGACGGCCGCGAGGTCGCCCGCGCGCTCGCCGGAGACCTGCCTCACCACGTACTCCGTGATGGTGGCGAATGCAACGTCCTCGTTCACGGCGAACAGCGGGAGCCGGTTGCGCCGACAGGCTGAAACCAGATCATCGGGAATGTCGCCGAGTTCCGCTTCGCCCGCCGCGAGGCCGGCCACCCCCGCGCTCGCGAGGATTCGTACGAAAGGCTCGGAGTCGGCTGAATTTCTTCGCCATGCCAGGCCAGTGAGGACGAGTTCTCCTCCGGAGAGGTATCGGCTGGGATCCCTCAGGTCGGTCGTCATGACCCCGCGGACCGTCCGGTCGAGTTCTTCCTCGCCGCCCAGCAGCCGCAGCCCCAGCGCCTCGGTTTCCAGCAGTGCGCGCAGCCGCATGATGTCGCCGCCGATCTGTCTCGAATGTTGCCGTTGGAAATCGGGCAGGTCGTCGCATCCTGCCTTTCATACGAATCTACAAGACGAGAGAGGCACCCAGCCAACTCCTTCATGGTTTCGGTGACTGCACCCCGGGACCCAGGGCTTGTGTACTGGCTCCACACCGCGTTAACAGCACGTGAACGACCAGTCGAGGGCCCCTAGGCCTCCTGGCTTGAAGTGAACGGCCCGACTAAGAAGAAGAGAGCCGCACATGGACTTCCTTCGCCCCGCCAGCTGGGAGGAGGCACTCGCCGCCAAGGCCGAGTACCCCACAGCTGTGCCGATTGCGGGTGGCACCGACATCATGGTCGAGATCAACTTCGACCACCGCCGTCCGGAATACCTCCTGGACCTCAACCGCATCGAGCTGCTGCGGGAGTGGGAGGTCGGCGAGGAGATCACCAAGCTGGGTGCCTCCGTCCCGTACACCCAGATCATGGAGAACCTGCGCGCGACGCTGCCGGGTCTCGCGCTCGCCTCGCACACGGTCGCGTCCCCGCAGATCCGCAACCGCGGCGGTGTCGGCGGCAACCTCGGTTGCGCCTCCCCCGCCGGTGACTCCCACCCCGCCCTGCTGGCCGCAGGGTGCGAGGTCGAGGTCGAGTCCGTGCGCGGCTCCCGCATGATCCCGATCGACGAGTTCTACACCGGTGTGAAGCGCAACGCGCTCGCCGCCGACGAGCTCATCAAGTCGGTGCACATCAAGAACGCCACGGGCCCCCAGCAGTACTCGAAGGTCGGCACCCGCAACGCGATGGTCATCGCCGTGTGCGGCTTCGGCCTCGCGCTGCACCCCGACTCCCGCACGGTCCGTACGGGCATCGGCTCGGCCGCCCCGACCCCGGTCCGGGCGAAGGCCGCCGAGGAGTTCCTGAACGCCGCGCTCGAAGAGGGCGGTTTCTGGGACAACGGCAAGGTCATCACCCCGTCGATCGCCAAGCAGTTCGGTGAGCTCGCGTCCGCCGCGTGCAACCCGATCGACGACGTCCGCGGCACGGCGAAGTACCGCCGTCACGCGGTTGGCATCCTTGCTCGCCGCCAGCTCGTCTGGACCTGGGAGCAGTACCGCGGCACCAACGGCCGCTCGCTTGAAGGGGCTGCGTAATCATGCGCGTCAATTTCACCGTCAACGGTCGTCCGCAGGAAGCCGACGACGTCTGGGAGGGCGAGTCCCTCCTCTACGTGCTGCGTGAGCGCCTGGGCCTGCCCGGTTCGAAGAACGCCTGCGAGCAGGGCGAGTGCGGTTCCTGCACCGTCCGCCTCGACGGCGTGCCGGTCTGTTCCTGCCTGGTCGCGGCCGGTCAGGTCGAGGGTCGCGACGTCGTGACCGTCGAGGGCCTGGCCGACTTCGCCAAGCAGCGCGAGGAGCACGGCCACGGCTGCGGCACCGGCGCGTGCGGCGGCGGCAAGGGCGTGTCCACGGACGAGGCCAAGCAGTGGTCCGCCAAGGGCACCGACTCCCAGACCGGTGAGGGCGTCGCGCTCTCCAACATCCAGCAGGCGTTCATCGACGCCGGCGCCGTCCAGTGCGGTTTCTGCACCCCGGGTCTGCTGGTCCAGGCCGACGCGCTCCTGGAGCAGAACGCCGACCCGTCCGACCAGGACATCCGCGAGGCCCTGTCCGGCAACCTCTGCCGTTGCACGGGCTACGAGAAGATCCTCGACGCGGTCCGCCTCGCGGCCGCCCGTCAGGGAGAGGCGGTCTGATCATGGCTCAGAACACCCGCACCGTGGGTACGCCGACGAACGTCACCCAGAAGCACAACAAGGGCGGCATCGGCGAGTCCACGCTCCGTCCGGACGGCACCCTCAAGGTCACCGGCGAGTTCGCGTACTCCTCGGACATGTGGCACGAGGACATGCTGTGGGGCCAGACCCTGCGCAGCACCGTGGCCCACGCCGAGATCGTCTCCATCGACATCTCCGAGGCCCTGGCCATGCCGGGCGTCTACTCGGTCCTGACGTACGACGACCTGCCGGCCGAGATGAAGAACTACGGCCTGGAGATCCAGGACACCCCGGTCCTGGCCAACGGCCGGGTGCGCCACCACGGTGAGCCGGTCGCCCTCGTGGCCGCCGACCACCCGGAGACCGCCCGCCGCGCGGCCGCCAAGATCAAGATCGACTACCGTGAGCTGCCGCTCGTCACGGACGAGGCCTCCGCCCTCGCCGCCGACGCGCCGCTGATCCACGAGGGCCGCGACGACCACCACTCCGGTCACGTCCCGCACCCGAACATCGTGCACCGCCAGCCGATCATCCGCGGCAACGTGGAGGAGGCCCGCAAGCGGGCCGACGTGATCGTCGAGGGCGAGTACACCTTCGGCATGCAGGACCAGGCCTTCCTCGGCCCGGAGTCCGGCCTGGCCGTACCCTCCGAGGACGGCGGCGTCGACCTGTACGTGGCCACCCAGTGGCTGCACTCGGACCTCCAGCAGATCGCCCCGGTCCTGGGCCTGCCGCCGGAGAAGGTCCGCATGACGCTCTCGGGCGTCGGCGGTGCCTTCGGCGGCCGCGAGGACATCTCGATGCAGATCCACGCCTGCCTCCTGGCCCTGGCCACGGGCAAGCCGGTCAAGATCGTCTACAACCGCTTCGAGTCCTTCTTCGGCCACGTGCACCGCCACCCGGCGAAGCTCTACTACGAGCACGGCGCCACCAAGGACGGCAAGATCACGCACATGAAGTGCAAGATCGTGCTCGACGGCGGTGCCTACGCCTCGGCCTCCCCGGCCGTCGTCGGCAACGCGTCCTCCCTCTCGGTGGGCCCGTACGTCATCGACGACGTGGACATCGAGGCGATCGCGCTCTACACGAACAACCCGCCCTGTGGCGCGATGCGCGGCTTCGGCGCCGTCCAGGCCTGCTTCGCGTACGAGGCCCAGATGGACAAGCTCGCGGCGAAGCTGGGCATGGACCCGGTCGAGTTCCGCCAGCTGAACGCCATGGAGATGGGCACGATCATGCCCACCGGCCAGGTCGTGGACTCCCCGGCCCCGGTCGCCGAGCTGCTGCGCCGGGTCAAGGCCCGCCCGCTGCCGCCGGAGCGCCAGTGGGAGACCGCCGGCGAGGGCGCGGACGTCCGCGCGCTGCCCGGCGGCCTGTCGAACACCACGCACGGCGAGGGCGTCGTCCGCGGCGTCGGCTACGCGGTCGGCATCAAGAACGTCGGCTTCTCCGAGGGCTTCGACGACTACTCCACCGCCCGCGTGCGCCTGGAGGTCATCAACGGCGAGGCCGTCGCGATGGTCCACACGGCCATGGCGGAGGTCGGCCAGGGCGGTGTCACCGTCCACGCGCAGATCGCCCGTACCGAGCTGGGCGTCACGCAGGTGACCATCCACCCGGCCGACACGCAGGTCGGCTCCGCCGGTTCCACGTCCGCCTCCCGGCAGACGTACATGACCGGTGGCGCCGTGAAGAACACCTGCGAGCACGTCCGCGAGGCGCTGCTGGAGATGGGCCGCCGCAAGAACGGCTCGTACCACCCGGCCTGGGCCCACGCCGAGCTCCTCCTGGAGGGCGGCAAGGTCGTCACCGACGGCGGCGAGGTCCTCGCGGACATCGCCGAGATCCTGGAGAACGAGGCGATCGACCTCGAACTCGAGTTCCGTCACCGTCCGACGGTCGCCTTCGACCTGAAGACCGGCCAGGGCGACGGCCACGTCCAGTACACCTTCGCCGCGCACCGCGCGGTCGTCGAGGTGGACACCGAGCTCGGCCTCGTCAAGGTCGTCGAGCTGGCGACCGCGCAGGACGTCGGCAAGGCGCTCAACATGCTCTCCGTGGTGGGCCAGATCCAGGGTGGTACCACCCAGGGCCTCGGCGTGGCGGTCATGGAAGAGATCATCGTGGACCCGAAGACCGCGAAGGTGCGCAACCCCTCCTTCACGGACTACCTGATCCCGACCATCCTCGACACCCCGACCATCCCGGTCGACGTCCTGGAGCTCGCCGACCCGAACGCGCCGTACGGCCTTCGCGGTCTCGGCGAGGCCCCGACCCTCTCGTCCACCCCGGCCGTCCTCGCGGCGATCCGGGCGGCGACCGGTCTGGAGCTCAACAAGACGCCGATCCGTCCGGAAGCCCTCACCGGGACCCTCTAGGACGGCGCGGTCCGGGGGCCGATCAGGCCCCCGGACCCCCTCGGACTCTCCGGGCGGTGTGACACGGGAACGTCACACTTGCCGCCACACCGCCCGGAGCACCGAAGTAACCGCACCGCTCGCGGTCAGCTTCACCCGCAGCACCCCTGCAAGAACCCCCACGTAGTACCAGCGGTCACCCCCGCACTACCCGCAGTACACGCAGTGCACATTCGCGTCGCCTCGGGCCGTCACCCCGGGTCGTGCAGCCAACGCAGTTTCCCAAATCCCGCGTCTCCAATCTTTATGCGGGTGCCCCTTTGAACCTTGGGAGTTAGGCACCATGACCCAGTCGTCTGTGGAGTCCAAGACCACCGAAGAAGAGCCGAAAGAAGGCTCTCCGAGCCCCGCCGGCAGTTCTTGGCTCGACCGTTACTTTCACATCACCCATAGAGGGTCCAGCGTCGGCACGGAGATCCGTGGCGGCGTCACGACCTTCATGGCGATGGCGTACATCCTCCTGCTCAACCCGCTGATCCTCTCCGGCAAGGACGTCGCCGGAGACACGATGAGCCAGAAGGCCCTGATCACGGCCACCGCCTTCGCCGCGGCCGCGACCACCCTCCTGATGGGCTTCATCGGCAAGGTCCCGCTGGTCCTCGCCGCCGGCCTCTCCGTCTCCGGCGTCCTGTCCTCGCAGGTCGCCCCGCAGATGACCTGGCCGCAGGCCATGGGCATGTGCGTGATGTACGGCGTCGTGATCTGTCTCCTGGTCGTCACCGGCCTCCGAGAGATGATCATGAATGCGATCCCGCTCGCGCTCAAGCACGCGATCACCATGGGCATCGGCATGTTCGTCGCCCTGATCGGTCTCGTGAAGGCCGGCTTCGTCGGCAAGGGCCCCGAGTTCGGTCCTCCGGTCCAGCTCGGTTCGGTCGGCGAGCTCGCCGGCTGGCCGGTCCTGATCTTCTGCATCACCCTGCTGGCGATCTTCATGCTCCAGGCCCGCAAGGTCCCGGGCGCCATCCTGATCGGCATCGTCGGCGGCACCGTCATCGCGGCCATCGTCAACGCCGTCGTCGACATCGACCCGAAGGCCTGGAAGAACGGGCCGCCGGTCCTGGACGGCTCCGCCATCTCCATGCCCGACTTCTCGCTCTTCGGCAAGGTCGAGTTCGGCGGCTGGGGCGACGTCGGCGTCATGACGGTCGGCATGATCGTCTTCACCCTCGTGCTCGCCGGCTTCTTCGACGCCATGGCCACCATCATCGGCGTCGGCACCGAGGCCAAGCTGGCCGACGACCAGGGCCGCATGCCGGGCCTGTCGAAGGCGCTGTTCATCGACGGCGCCGGTGGCGCCATCGGCGGCATCGCCGGCGGCTCCGGCCAGACGGTCTTCGTCGAGTCCGCCACCGGCGTCGGTGAGGGTGCCCGCACAGGTCTCGCCTCCGTCGTCAGCGGTCTGCTCTTCGCCGCCTGCCTCTTCTTCACCCCGATCACCCAGATCGTCCCGGGTGAGGTCGCCTCCGCGGCCCTGGTCGTCATCGGCGCGATGATGATGCAGAACGCCCGCCACGTGGACTGGGCCGACGCCGCGACCGCGATCCCGGTCTTCCTGACCGTCGTGATCATGCCGTTCACGTACTCGATCACCCCCGGTGTCGCCGCCGGTGTGCTCTCCTACGTGGCCATCAAGGTCGCGCAGGGCAAGGCCCGCGAGATCGGTGCCTTCATGTGGGCGCTCACCGTCGTCTTCCTGATCTTCTTCGCGCTCCACCCCATCGAGGCGTGGCTCGGCGTCAAGTAGTAAGGCGAAGATCGGTACCCGACCCGACCGGCACCAGGCCCCCCGCGGCCCGGTGCCGGCCGGGTCACCACCCTTCACGCATCCCATACTGGAAACCGAACCTCTCCGAGGAGGCCGCACATGCTGGACATCGCCGAAGAACTGAACCGGTGGGTCGAGCAGGGACGTGACTTCGCCGTCGCCACCGTGGTGGCGGTCGGCGGCAGCGCGCCCCGGCAGCCCGGAGCCGCCCTCGCCGTCGACGGCGAGGGAACGGCCATCGGCTCGGTCTCCGGCGGATGCGTGGAGGGCGCGGTGTACGAGCTGTGCCGCCAGGCGCTCGAGGACGGCGAGACCGTCCAGGAGCGCTTCGGCTACAGCGACGACGACGCGTTCGCCGTGGGCCTGACCTGCGGCGGGATCATCGACATCCTGGTCACCCCGGTACCCGTCGGCTCCCCCCAGCGCGAGGTCCTCGCCTCCGCCCTGCGCGCCGCCTCCGGCGGCGAGGCGGCGGCCCTGGCCCGGATAGCCGAGGGGCCGGCCGAGCTCAAGGGCCGCGCCGTGCTCGTCCTGGGCGACGGCACCTTCGAGGGCGGCTTCGGCGGCCACCCCGAGCTGGACCGCACCATCGCCGAGGAGGCCCGCGCCATGCTGGACGCCGGCAAGACCGGCGTGCTGGAGATCGGCGCCGACGGCCGGCTCTGCGGAGAGCCCCTCAAGGTCCTGGTCGAGTCCAGCGTCCCGCCCCCGCGGATGATCGTCTTCGGGGCCATCGACTTCGCCTCCGCCCTGGTGCGGATCGGCAAGTTCCTCGGCTACCACGTGACGCTGTGCGACGCACGGCCCGTGTTCGCCACCAAGAAGCGCTTCCCCGAGGCCGACGAGATCGTCGTCGACTGGCCGCACCGCTACCTGGAGGCCGAGGCCGACTCCGGGGGCGTCGACGCCCGTACCGTCCTGTGCGTCCTCACGCACGACGCCAAGTTCGACGTGCCGCTCCTCGAACTGGCCCTCAAGCTCCCCGTCGCCTACGTCGGCGCCATGGGCTCCCGCCGCACCCACGAGGACCGCAACAAGCGGCTGCGCGACGTCGGCGTCACCGAGCTCGAACTGGCCCGGCTGCGCTCCCCGATCGGCCTGGACCTCGGCGCCCGCTCCCCGGAGGAGACCGCGCTGTCCATCGCCGCCGAGATCGTGGCGAACCGCCGCGGCGGCAGCGGAGCGGCCCTGACCGGCGCGCACATCCCGATCCACCGGGACTCCTCGAACACGCTGATCGGCCGCATCGGCTCCGTCGCCTGAGACGGCGCCCCGCCGGCCCGATGACAGAAGGCGCAGCCCCGAGGGTTGCGCCTTCTCGCCGTCCCGCCTACTTTACCGCCCGGTAACGACGCCTCCCCGCAACGGAGTTGAGCGGATGTCCCGGTACGGTCGCACCTCCTCGCGCAACCCCGCCCGCAGCCTCCGCCTGGCGTGCGCCCTGGCCCTGGCAGGCCTCGCGGCCGGTCTCGCCCCGGCCGCCGCCGCGTCCTCCCCGGCAGCGCCGCCCCCGGCCGGCGGACTGCGGGAGGTGCTCTTCGTCGGCAACAACTGGGAGGGCACCGCCGACGTCCTCGCCTCCACCGGCGACCTCGCCCGCGTCGGCCGGATCAACGTGATCCCCGACAAGGAGGAACGGCTCCGGGAGATCTACCTCAACCCCGTGAAGCTCGGCTTCTTCCTCGGCATCCGGGCCACGGCGGGCGAGGGCCACGACCAGTTCGTCGACGACATGTACACCACCCCGGACGGCACCGCCGTCGTCGTCTCGCGCCCCAGCTTCGCCGACGTCGTCTCCGTCGACCTGCGCTCGGGGCGGATCAACTGGCGCTTCCCGGTGGCCGGTTACCGCTCCGACCACATGGCCGTCTCGCCCGACGGCACCCGGGTGGCCGTCTCCGCCTCCACCGCCAACACCGTGCACGTCCTCGACATCGCCACCGGCCGGCAGGTCGGCTCCTTCGCGACCGGGGACAAGCCGCACGAGAACACCTTCACCCAGGGCGGCGGCCTGCTGTGGAACAGCTCCATCGGCGACGTCACCTCCGCGCTCGACGCGCCCTGGCTGGACTGGACGAAGGGCGACCGCAGACTCACCGTGGTCGACGCGCGGACCTTCCGCACCGTGCGGACCGTCGACATGCGCGAACGCCTCGACGCCTTCGGCCGCCGGGACCTCTCCGACGCCGTCCGCCCCATGGTATTCACCCCCGACGAGTCCACCCTCTACTTCCAGGTGTCCTTCTTCAACGGCCTCGTCGAGTACGACGTCGCCGCCGACCGCATCACCCGGGTCAAGACCCTCCCCGAGAACCCCGCCACCAGCACCGACCGCACCACCTGGGTCAACGACTCCCGCCACCACGGGCTGTCCATGAGCCCCGACGGGACGAAGCTCTGCGTCGCCGGCACCATGGACGACTACGCCACCGTCGTCGACCGGGCCACCCTCGCCGAGGGCCCCCTGATCCCCGCCGACAAGCCGTACTGGGCCACCGTCGACGGCGACGGCAAGGGCTGCGTGATCTCCGAGAGCGGCGCCGACCGGGTCACCGCCATCGACTTCGCCACCGGAGCCAAGCGGGTCTCCGTCCCCGTCGGCGACCACCCCCAGCGGGTCCGGCTCGGCCGCGTCCCGGCCGGCTGGAGCGGCCCGGAGGGCGCCCGCCGGGCCCCGGAGCCCGTCCGGGAGTAGCCGTCGGGTCCGGCTCTGGCGGCGGGGGCGGGCGAGCGGTCCGCCCCCGCCGCTGCCCGGCTCAGGCGGGCAGCCCGATCCGCGCCGCCGCCATGCCGAAGCCGCCGCTCAGGACGGCGGCGGACAGTCCGCCGGCCTGTCGGCGCAGATCGTCTTCACGATAACGCTCCGCCCTCCGGTGCCAGTTGATGATCCCGGCCAGCCAGTCGCGGAGTTCCTCCACGTAGGCGTCGACACCGGCCCGGGCGCGGGCGTCCAGCCCGTGGTCCGCGCACAGTTGAGGCAGCAGGTTCGCGGCGGTGTGCTGGAACTCCTCCGCCCGCTGCTCCATGAGGGAGCGGCAGATGTGCAGGGCCTCGGGGTAGCCGATGTCGAAGAAGTGCCGTGTGACGACGAGGTGGTTGTGCATGTCGCCGTCGAACTCCACGTCCTTCTGGTACGAGTGGATGTCGTTCAGGATGCATGCGATGTCGGCGGCCGCGTTCTCCAGGGAGCGGACGGTGCCCGAGCCGTAGACGGCGTCGGGGACGCCCCGGTCCGCGTGCCCGAACCGGCACATGTACATCGTCAGCCGGGTGCCGAAGGTGCGGCGGCGCATCTCGGCGTAGTCCACCGGGTCCGGGACGCGGTGGTGGGCGCGGTTCTCCACCTCCCACACCCAGCTCTCCAGCACGTCCACGACGGCGGCCCGGAACCCGGCGCGGAGGCCGGGGTCCATGCCGGGCGCGGTGCGCAGCCACAGGTCGGCAAGGGAACGTTCCATCGGGATGGCCGGAGCCGCCGGCGGCTCGCCGTCGTCCAGCGGCATCATCGACACCAGCCGCGCGGTGGCGGCCTTGGCGGCGGCGATGTTCCCGGACCGCCCGAACACCAGCGGGTAGTAGTCGTCCGCGTACGTCCCCCAGGTCATCCAGAGCGTGCTGAGGAGCAGTGCGTCGGCGGTGGCGTCGGGGTCCATGCCCGCGCAGCACAGGGCGAGGTCGAAGCGGCGCAGCCGCTCCTCGGTCCAGATCGCCGAACCGGGGTCCCCGGGCTGCGGATCGAGCAGCCCCGTCCTGCGGGCCCACGCCACCGATCCCTCGCGGGCGTGCGCGAGGTGCGGGCTGAGGGACACCTCGAAGGGCAGGCTCATCTCGGGGATCACCGAGGGGCCGGTGTGCTCGAAGGGGGTGAAGGCGAAGGCGCGGCCGCGCATCTCCATGGACCGCCGGGTGAAGACGGACCCCAGGTCGAAGGCGCTGGTCCCGAGCCCGCCCGGTAGGAAGGGCAGGGAGAGCCGGGCGGTGGGCCTGGCCCCCTCGTTCATGTAGCGGCTGGAGACCATGTGCCACTCGTGCCCCCCGGACTGCCAGTCCTGGAGCCCCTTGACGTAGGCGAGGACGGCCGCGATCTCGTGCGGGGCGAGGGCGTGTTCGGCGAAGAGCGGGGGGAGTTCGGCGAGCGCGGTCTGCTCGAACTGCTGGAGTCGGGAGGTGATCAGGTCGTTGGAGATCTCGGCGGCCTCCTGGGTGGAGCAGCCGAGGAAGGTCTCCAGCACCAGGACGGCGTTGGACAGTTCGCCCTCGTCGGTGACCTCGCGCTGGTAGGAGAAGATGTCGTTGCGGACGTGCACGGCGTCGGAGAAGGCGTCGCGCAGGACGCCCAGCGGACGCGAGTGCGCCACGCGCGCCGGCACTTCGGCGGCCGCGTACTCGACCAGCCCGGCCGACCAGGGCGCCCCGCCGACCTTCCGCCGCATCTCGATGTACTCGAGGGGGTTGGCGATCCGGCCGATGCCGATGTTGGCGAGCTCCCACATGGACTCGTCGAGCAGGTTCTTCGTGGACAGCGAGAACCGCTCCCGCCAGCCGGCCGACATGGCCGGGACGGTACGCGCCCACAGGTCGGCGAGCCCGGCCTCGACGGGGTTGGTCGGCTCGGGGAAACCTTCCGCCAGGTCCATCGGCATGAAGGCGGCGAGCCGGTCGAGGTAGGCCCTGGCCCCGGCGCGGTCCTGGGAGCGCTTGAAGGTCTCCAGGAAGTGGTCGTCGAAGAAGAAGACCCACACGTACCAGTCGGTGACGAGGGAGAGCGCCGCCGCGTCGCAGTCGGGGTGGGTGTGGGCGCAGAGCAGGGCGTAGTCGTGGGCGTCGAGGTCCCGCTCGTCCCACACCCCGGACCCCTCCAGCATCTCGAACGCGCGCGCCCACTCCTTGGTGTGGGCCCTGGCCTCCTCCAGGTGGGGGTTCAGCCGCGCCGGGTACGGCACGTAGAACTCCGGCAGTTGAAACGGCTGCTGCGTCACGAGGGGCGGGCCTTTCGTCCGGGGCACGGGGCCCGGACGACCCGGCCCCCGCACGAGATCAGCAGGGCCCTACCCCGGGTGCCCCGGTGATAAGGGGCAGTTCACCGTTTCAGGTGATGCGGACCCCGTTTCCCGGCGCGCGGGGCCGTTCTGGTGTCGGAGGAGTTCAGCCCGCCGCGTGCAGGGTCGCGTCCGGATGGGCCGCGCGCCAGGCCGCGATGGACGCGTCCCAGTCCTCGCCGGTCAGGGCGGTGAGGGAGGCCGGGAACAGGCCGTCCTCCTCCTTCGCGATGTGGTGGTGGAGCTCCGCCACGGCCTCGCGGAAGGCCTGCGCGTCGGCGGGGGAGGAGAGGTCGGCGGAGTCCAGGAAGGCCGCCAGCTCACGGTGCTCCGCGACCAGGGCCTCGATGTAGGCCGCGTACTCGGGGTCGCCCGACATCACCGCGAACAGGCCGTCCTCCTCACCCTTCCAGTGGGCGAGGAGGACGGCCTGAACAGTGGTGAGCAGGGCACGGGCCTTGGTGAGGTCGCCCGCGTCCAGAGCCCGGAGGGCGTCACCCGCCGCGTCGGTCACCGTCTCGTGCTCGGAGACGAACTCCTTGATCAGCGGGATCTGGCGGCATCCGCAGTAGTGGCACATGCCGCACATTCTGGGGCGCTTACTCCCCTTCGCCCTCCAGGTTGCCCTCCGTGTCCAGGTAGACCTGGCGGAGGGATTCGAGGATCTGGGGGTCCGGCTTCTCCCACATGCCGCGGGACTCGGCCTCCAGGAGGCGTTCGGCGATGCCGTGGAGGGCCCAGGGGTTGGCCTCCTCCAGGAAGGCGCGGTTGGTGGGGTCGAGGACGTACGTCTCCGTGAGCTTGTCGTACATCCAGTCCGCGACCACGCCCGTCGTGGCGTCGTAGCCGAAGAGGTAGTCGACCGTGGCCGCGAGTTCGAAGGCGCCCTTGTAGCCGTGGCGGCGCATCGCCTCGATCCACTTGGGGTTGACGACGCGGGCTCGGAAGACCCGGCTGGTTTCCTCGACCAGGGTGCGGGTCTTGACCGTTTCCGGGCGGGTGGAGTCGCCGATGTAGGCCTCGGGGGCCGTGCCGCGCAGGGCGCGGACGGTGGCCACCATGCCGCCGTGGTACTGGAAGTAGTCGTCCGAGTCCGCGATGTCGTGCTCGCGGGTGTCGGTGTTCTTGGCGGCGACCGTGATGCGCTTGTAGGCCGTCTCCATTTCCGTGCGGGCCGGGCGGCCTTCCAGGCCTCGGCCGTACGCGTAGCCGCCCCAGACCGTGTAGACCTCCGCGAGGTCGGCGTCGGTGCGCCAGTCGCGGGAGTCGATCAGCTGGAGGATGCCCGCGCCGTACGTGCCCGGGCGGGAGCCGAAGATGCGGGTGGTGGCCTTGCGCTCGTCGCCGTGGGCGGCGAGGTCGGCCTGGGCGTGGGCGCGGATGAAGTTCTCGGTGTGGGGCTCGTCCAGGGAGGCCGCCAGCCGGACCGCGTCGTCGAGGAGGCCGATGACGTGCGGGAACGCGTCGCGGAAGAAGCCCGAGATGCGGAGGGTCACGTCGATTCGGGGGCGGCCGAGTTCAGTGAGGGGGATCGCCTCGATGCCCGTGACGCGGCGGGAGGCCTCGTCCCAGACCGGGCGGACGCCGAGGAGGGCCAGGGCCTCCGCCACGTCGTCGCCGGCCGTGCGCATCGCGCTCGTGCCCCAGAGGGAGAGGCCGACCGAGGCGGGCCACTCGTCCTCGTGGTCCGCGCGGTAGCGGGTCAGGAGGGAGTCGGCCAGGGCCTGGCCCGTCTCCCACGCGAGGCGGGAGGGGACGGCCTTCGGGTCGACCGAGTAGAAGTTGCGGCCCGTCGGGAGGACGTTGACCAGGCCGCGCAGGGGGGAGCCGGACGGGCCCGCCGGGACGAAGCCGCCGTCCAGGGCGCGGACGACGTGCGCGATCTCGTCCGTGGTGCCTGCCAGGCGGGGGACCACCTCGTGCGCGGCGAAGGTGAGGATGTCCGCGACCGCGGAAGGGTGGCCCGCCGCGATCGAGGCGACCGCCGACGGCTTCCAGTCCGCGTCCTCCATCGCCTGCACCAGGGCGCGGGCCGTCTCCTCGACGGCGTCCGCCGAGGTGCGGGTGGCCGCCGACTCGTCGAGGCCGAGGGCCTCGCGCAGGCCGGGCAGGGCGGAGGTGCCGCCCCAGATCTGGCGGGCGCGGAGGATGGAGAGGACCAGGTTGACCCGGGCCTCACCGGTCGGGGCGCCGCCCAGGACGTGCAGGCCGTCGCGGATCTGGGCGTCCTTGACCTCGCACAGCCAGCCGTCGACGTGGAGCAGGAAGTCGTCGAAGCCGTCGTCGTCGGGGCGTTCGGCCAGGCCCAGGTCGTGGTCGAGCTTCGCGGCCTGGATGAGGGTCCAGATCTGGGCTCGGATCGCCGGGAGCTTGGACGGGTCCATGGAGCTGATCTGGGCGTACTCGTCCAGGTGCTGCTCCAGGCGGGCGATGTCGCCGTACGACTCGGCGCGCGCCATCGGCGGGACCAGGTGGTCGACGAGGGTGGCGTGGACCCGGCGCTTGGCCTGGGTGCCCTCGCCCGGGTCGTTGACCAGGAAGGGGTAGACGAGGGGGAGGTCGCCGAGGGCGGCGTCCGGGGCGCAGGAGGCGGACAGGCCCGCGTTCTTGCCGGGCAGCCACTCCAGGTTGCCGTGCTTGCCCAGGTGGATCATCGCGTCGGCGCCGAAGCCGCCGTCCTGCGCGGCCGCCTGGATCCAGCGGTACGCGGCCAGGTAGTGGTGCGAGGGCGGCAGGTCCGGGTCGTGGTAGATCGCGATCGGGTTCTCGCCGAAGCCGCGCGGCGGCTGGATGAGGATCAGGAGGTTCCCGCGGCGCAGGGCGGCGAGGACGATGTCGCCCTCGGGGTTCGAGGAGCGGTCCACGAACATGTTGCCGGGGGCCTCGCCCCAGTGCTCCTCGACGCTCTCGCGCAGGTCGGCGGGGAGTTCGGCGAACCAGCGCTTGTAGTCGGCCGCCGGGATGCGGACGGGGTTGCGGGCCAGCTGCTCCTCGGTGAGCCAGTCCTGGTCGTGGCCGCCGGCCTCGATCAGGGCGCGGATCATCTCGTCGCCGTCACCCGAGACCAGGCCCGGGATCTCCTCGACGGGGCCGAAGTCGTAGCCCTCGGCGATCAGGGTGCGCAGGAGTTCCACGGCGCTGGCCGGGGTGTCCAGGCCGACCGCGTTGCCGATGCGGGAGTGCTTGGTGGGGTACGCGGAGAGGACCAGCGCGATCCGCTTGTCGGCGCGCTCGATGTGGCGCAGCCGGGCGTGGCGCACCGCGATGCCGGCGACGCGGGAGGCGCGCTCGGCGTCGGCCACGTAGGCGGGCAGGCCGTCCTCGTCGATCTCCTTGAAGGAGAACGGGACGGTGATCAGGCGGCCGTCGAACTCGGGCACGGCGACCTGGGTGGCGGCGTCGAGGGGGGAGAGGCCCTCGTCGTTCTCCTCCCAGTTGCCGCGCGAGCCCGTCAGGCACAGGGCCTGGAGGATCGGCACGCCGAGGCCGGCCAGGGCGCCCGCGTCCCAGGACTCGTCGTCCCCGCCCGCGGAGGCCGTGGCGGGGCGGGTGCCGCCGGCGGCGAGGACGGTGGTGACGATGGCGTCCGC
Organism: Streptomyces sp. NPDC089915; assembly: GCF_040684675.1. Taxonomy (NCBI): domain Bacteria; kingdom Bacillati; phylum Actinomycetota; class Actinomycetes; order Kitasatosporales; family Streptomycetaceae; genus Streptomyces; species Streptomyces sp. NPDC089915. The sequence goes on from NZ_JBFBGN010000110.1 coordinate 22,751, forward strand.
CTGCTCCAGCGCCTGGAGCAGCTCCGGCTCCGGGCTGCGCAGGGAGGAGACGTACAGGGGGAGGGGGCGGCCGCCCTTGGCCTCGACGGCGTCGCAGAGGGCGTGCACGAAGGCGGTGTTGCCGCTCATCTGGTGGGCGCGGTAGTAGAGCACGGCGATCCGGGGGCCGGCGGCCTCCGTGGCCGGGCGCTCCAGGGGGCCCCAGGTGGGGGAGGCGGCCGGGGGCTCGAAGCCGTGGCCGGTGAGCAGGACCGTGTCGGAGAGGAAGCGGGCCAGCTGCTCCAGGTTGGCCGGGCCGCCGTGCGCGAGGTAGCGGTGGGCCTCGGCGGCGATGCCGATCGGGACCGTGGAGGCCTCCATCAGCTGGGCGTCCGGGGCCTGTTCGCCGGTCAGCACCACGACCGGGCGGGTCTGGCCGGCGGCCAGGAGCACGTCGAGGCCGTCCTGCCAGGCGCGCAGGCCGCCGAGGAGGCGGACGACGACCAGGTCGGCGCCGTCGAGGAGCCCGGGGAGGTCGTCGAGGGGGAGGCGGGAGGGGTTCGCGAACCGGTACGGCACGGGGCCGTCGGCGGTGTTCGCGGCGCGGGCGCTGAGCAGATCGGTGTCGGACGTCGACAGCAGCAGGATCATGCGGCGGCAGGCCTTCCTCGGGGTTTCCGCGCCCCGGGCAGTGAGGACAGCGGGAGTTCCTGACTCACCCCGCGGATCGCTCCGCGGGGCTCACAGTGGCGGGACCGCGCCGGAATCGCACCGGGCTTCCTCCCATGTCGCCGTCCTCGGCGGTGACGGGCCGAGTGGTCCGCCGGAAGGTCATCTTAGGTGGCCTTTTCCCTGGCCGGGAGGTGGGGTGGCGTGAGGTCGGTCCGGTGCGGCGTCGCTGCCGGGGCTCTGCCCAGCAGGTCGGGGCGCAAACGCCGGGTGCGGGTGCCGGTGGGGCGGGGCCGCTGCGCGGGGCCGTCTCCCCGCCCCGCCCTTCGCCCGTTCCCCGGGGCTCCGCCCCGGACCCCGCGCCTCAATCGCCGGCGGGGCTGGAGGAACCCGGGGCTCCGCCCC